>JAYTVL010000586.1:0-11491 GCA_043744075.1 Pirellula sp.
TGCCGCGTGAGAGGTATCCATCGCACCGTCGAGAGCTGCCACTTGGGCTTCTCGAACATGGGATTATATTTTGGCTGGCCCCTGAAGCTTCTGATCAAAAAATGGCAATTAGCAAAGCTGGCCCACGCGCGCCCCTAGAACAACGACGCAAAATCTAATCCTTTATATGTTTTTTCTTGCTTTGTTAGCTCCGAATCGATCTTCAGTTGGTCGATCAGGATGTCAGTACCACGAGTACTGCCCGCGAGCATTGTATCGGTTTGGTTGTCGCGCAGCAACACAGTGGCATGCGAAATTGCGTGGATGCATGACAATGCAATCCACGACTTGGCTCTGGCAGATTGGAGTGTATCGCTGTTTCCAATCAAACAGCAGACACGCGATACGTACCTGGCACATGCGGGATCGCGCGCCGTGAAAGCAAACTTTTTTTTAAGTGAGATGCTAGCACGTCCCGAATTTACCGATAATTGCGATGAGATTAAAAGCTTATTGAAAAATACCGATGAGACTGCTTATAAGCGCGAGGAAGTCTACAATATCGTTGAAAAAGTGCGTATGAAACCCCAACCAGAGGCTTTACAAGAGTTGTTCTGGATCCTTCACTGGTTTTCGAATAGCACATTTCCTCGTAGCCGATTGGCAGCATTCGGCTTCATCGCAGTCGGAGGAATTTTCGTCTGCATCGTTATGGTTTTGCAACTGTATAAGATTTTCGCCGCCCTTTAGAATCTGGCAAGAAGACTAAAATACAGACGAACAAACCGATGCACCCAAGCGGCGGGTCGGCCGCGTCCTGATGAAAACTTTACTTGCCGCCGCTGGGTGATCGGCGGCGTTGAACTAAACCGCTTCGCCTACGAGCCACTGTGGTCGAGAGGGCTGCGTCTGACCGAAGCGACCAATCTCAAAGCTCAGCACGTCCGACTTCACATCAACGCGATACAGAGCTCGATGACTCACAACTTGCGACCCAGGGAAAGCTAGCATTCGGAATTGTCCCAATTTCAGTCGCGCAGGTTGAAAAATTATAGGGTTGAGCTAGCCATTGCTTCGAGGAATCTGCTATATTGTGGTGAGTTCGGTTACTATTTACTTTGGCTCGACGTAAAGGAAAACGACCATGGGAAAAGGCAATAACAGCCAAAAGAATGACAAAAAAGGGATGAAACCGAAGCAAGACAAAAAGAAGGGCGCAGCGAAACCCGAAGCCAAGAAGTAATCCTTGATCGCTTAGGTTCGGATTATTCACGAATAATCCGGGCTAATTCATTGTTGCAACTAAGAATTCGGTTTTGTTCGAGTAGCCGGAGTCGCAAGACTTCGGCAATTGCTGGTTCCCTTCTGAATTCTTGCGAATCCAGCTACACTGAAATCAATGTGTCACCGATGCACTAGCCTGCTCCAACATTTCACGCCAAACGTCGCGAATAATATCGTCCAGGACCAGTGTCGGAGCATAGTTGATTGCCTGACGTATGCGGCCTAAATCCGGTACTCGCCGTCTGATGTCTTCAAAGTCTTCATCGTAAGCCTCAGAGTACGCTTGAAATTGAATCGTTGCCGCAGGGTTTACAATGGTGACGACTCGTTTGGCCATCTCAAAAATTGAAATCGGTTGATCCGCACCAATATTGTAGATTCGGCCGTAGTTACTCTCCGTATTCATTAGCGTCATCACAGCACCGACAACATCCGATACGTGAGCAAAGCAACGTTCCTGCATTCCGTCATCATGCACAACTAGCGGCTTGCCTGCCATCGCAGCTTCAACAAACCTTGGCAACACCATCCCATACGCACCTGACTGGCGCGGCCCGGACACATTAAAGAATCGCCCAATCACAATTCTCATGTTGCATTCCCGCACACAAGCCAATGCCAGGAATTCGTCGATCGCCTTACTGGCACCGTAACTCCAACGAGGTTTGGTTGTTGCTCCGAAAACCAAGTCATCGCTTTCGCACCAAATGCTCTTTGGATTCTTACCATAAACTTCGCTTGTACTAGCCAAGAACATCGAAACACGGCGCCCCGTCAAATGGATACGGCGAAGCTCATCAAGCAACAATTGAGTTGGAAAAATGTTTCGATGAATCGTCTGAATGGGATGCTTCGCGATCAATGCCACCCCAACTGCGGCTGCAAGATGGTACACCACATCAACTTCTTTGCAGACCTCACGAATCAAAACCGGGTCGCCGAGGTCTGCATGAATCATTCGCAATCTTGGGTGATCGATGACACGGTTCAAATTGCTTCGTCGTCCGGTACTCAAGTCGTCAACAACGGTTACATGGTTGTCAGCTTCCAATAATCGTTCAGAAAGATGCGAACCGATAAATCCATTACCGCCGGTTACGAGAATTTGCATTGAGAGAATCTACTTGGAATGCTGAGGGAATACGAGGCGATAAATCACGAAATAAACGGCAAAGTCAAGATGTAGCGATCAGGCAAGATTTGCTTGGCAGACGTTTCTAGCCAATGGAAAACCATTCACGCTTCCGGTAAAACTTTCCGATTGAAGTCTATTACGGTAAACTACAGACTTGGTTCGGCCAACACCGCTTGCGGACCTTTAGAGCATTTGGATATCGAATACGGCCCCTTTTTCGCGTCACCATTGGGATTACTATGGAAAACCAAAATAGAACCGTTGGCGAACGCCGAATGGCAATTTCTAGTCGAAATGCTGCCAGACGGCTGATTTCAGCTTTGCTCGCAGCAGGCTTGTTCGTAACCCCAGCTTTCGGACAGCAAAAAAGTGTCCCGCCCAAAAGCACTCCTGCCAAGTCCGACCAACAGCCGGGTAAGCCAAAGGAATCAGGAGCGGCTCAGCTCTCCGACAAGGAAAAACGGCAAGAAAAAGCCAGAGAAATTTTTGCGGACGCTGCTAACGCCCAGAACAATAGTGCTTTTCCACTCGCAATTGAGCAGTGGAACAAATTGCTTAAGGAATACCCCGCAGATCCGTTGGCATCGAGCGCGAGCCATTTCCTCGGTGTGTGCTACCTGCAACAAGAGAAGCCAAATTATCCAGCTGCAATTGAACAGTTTAAGATTGCGCTCAAAGACTCAGAATTGAAGCAGCGCGAGGAATCGCTGGTCAACCTTGGCTGGAGTCTCTACCAACAAGCCATTTTGTCTGAGGGAAATGCGCGCAAGCAATCCCTCGGTGAATCCGCCAAAGTACTATCGATGCTTGTCGAAAAGTATCCAGACGGTAGCTTTGCCGACAAAGCTTTGTTTTATGCCGGCGAAGCCGAATCGCGCTTAGGCAACCTAGACAAAGCAGTTTCGCACTACAGCCAGTTATTGCAAAATCGTTCAATGGACACGTCGACCCTCCGTCCAGATGCAATGTTTGGGCTAGCGATTACATTTGACGAGCAAAAACAATCCAAACTTGCAAAGGAAAACTACGATGCTTTCCTCGCAAAATATGCAAGCAACCCTCTTGCAAAGGAAGCGCGACTTAGGGCTGCAGAAATTGCACTAAAAGACGACTCGGCAGACGAGGCAGTTCAATTGCTTAAGCAAGTCGTAGCTGCAAAGGACTTCGAGAACAGCCCTAACGCGGACTATGCACTCTATCGATACGGGTTTGCATTGGCAAAGTCGGGTAAGTTCAAAGAGTCCGCCGACATTTATCAAAGACTTTCGACTCAGTTTCCAAAATCGCAGTACTCGCAAAACTCGTCGTTGGCGGCTGGCCAGACTTTGATGCGAGACAAGAAATTTGATGAAGCTCTGAAAGCTTTTAAGCCGCTGCTCATTTCCAAAGATGACCGTGCCGCGGAAGCTGCTCACTGGATGTGCCAAATCTTTGTTCTTCAAAGCAAGGCAGCGGAAGCGATTCCAATCGCTAGAGCGGCGCTCGGATGGGCTGCCAGAACTCCTTCCGCCGTGTTGTTGAAAATGGATTTGGCGGATGGGCTTTCCGCAACCGCAGACGGAAAAGTAGAGGCCAGGACTCTCTACGAACAAATTGCTGTTGAGAACGCGGACGATCCAATTGCACCAAGAGCGACCTACAACGCTGCCTTTGCTGCACTCTCAGTCGGTGCACTAGCCGATGCCCAACGATGGAGTGAAGCGTTTTCAAAACGATTTCCAAATGATCCACTCGCTTCCGATGTTGCATATATTCGCGCCGAATCGACCCTTCAATTGGGCCAGCATGATTCGGCCGCTACCGCGTTTGAACAACTGATTACTTCCGAGCGTACGAACCCAATGCGTTCATCCTGGGAGTCTCGGCTCGCAACCGCTCATTATCTAAGTGGCAAATACGAAAAGGCTTTGGAACTAACCTCAAAGGCCCTTAAGGAAAAGCAAGATCCGCAATCGCAAGCGGAGTCCTTGTTCCTGCAAGGCGCTAGTCTTCTGAAGCTCGAAAAATTTGAGCAAGCAATCGAATCGCTCCAAAAATCTAGCCAAGCGAATTCGAAATGGGGACAAGCCGATGAAGTGCTTGTGATCTTAGCCGAAGCACAAAACCTGAGCGGAAAGAAGGAAGACGCAAAGAACACACTCGAAAAAATTCTCAAGGAATATCCGAATTCCCGATTCAAACCTCAGGTTGAATTTCGATTGGGACAGCTCTCCGCAAGCATGAATGATTTTGAGCGAGCCTTGATCGCTTATGATTCGGTGTTGTCAACAACAAAAGACAAGTCGTTACTCGATTACGCTGCCTACGGTAAGGCTTTTATCCTAATTCAAAAAGAGCAATTTGCCCCTGCACTGGTTTTGCTTGAACCGATTGCCCTCGAGACACGTGTAGATGGTGTCGGCTATGAGTCGCGAGTCGCAAAGGCGATTTGCCTTCGTCAACTCGGCAAACCCAAAGAGGCAATCCAGGTTCTCAGCCAGTTGATGAAAGCCAAGCTTCCAGACGAACAGAAACCTAAGGCACTCTACGAACTCGGGCTTGCACACAGTTCATCAGAACAGCTGGACGCTGCGATTGAGACCTTCCAATCACTCATTGATTCGCATCCAGACTTCCCATTGCTTGATAAAGCGAACTACGAGCTCGCTTGGGCTTTGAAGTCCCAGCGAAAGACGGAACAGGCAAATCTAGTCTTCCAACGGATTGCCTCCAAGTATCCAGAGAGCCCACTCGCCGCGGAGGCCTATTTCCATGTTGGCCAAGCGGAATATGAGAATTCGAAATTCGATCGAGCAATCAAAGCGTACACAGTTGCTGCAACTCGCAGCGTTGACGCCAATCTTCAAGAGAAGTCACTTTACAAACTCGGCTGGGCGTTCTTTCAACAAAAGCAATACGATCAAGCCATCGAACAATTTCGAAAGCAGACACGGGATTTTCCAAACGGAAACTTGTTAATCGACTCGTCGTTTATGGTTGCTGAATGCTTGCTCAAGCAAGAGAAGTATGCTGAGGCTTGGCCGCAATACGTAAACACACGCAGAAGCCTGGAGATGGCAGCCGATCCTGACAACACAACCGAACAAGTCAAAGCGATGGTGTACCTACATGGTGCTCAAGCGGCCCGCGAACTCAAGAAATGGAGCGACGTTGACGCTTGGATCAGTGCAATGAAGAGCAAAGTACCGAATTCGCCTTTAATGCCGACCGCAAAATACGAGCTCGCATACGCTCGACAGAACCAGAAAAAGACAGCAGAGGCCATTCAGCTTTACAGCGAAGTGGCCGAGGAACAACGCAATGAAATCGGCGCCCGGTCTCGATTCATGATTGGTGAAGTGTTTTTTGCGGACCGCGAGTTCGCGAAGGCTATTTCCGAATTCCAGAAGGTGATGTACGGATACGGCGGTACTCAAGCAACTGCAGATATCAAGAATTGGCAAGCCCGAGCGGCTTTCGAAGCCGGTCGTTGCAGCGAAGTGCTTGTCGCGGTCCAAAAAGGGGACAAAAGAAGGAAAGCAGCGGAAGTGGCGATGAAGTTCTATGAGTTCGTCGTCAATAACCACAACGATCATTCATTGTCGAAGCAAGCCGCTGAACGGCTCAGTGAATTAGGAAGGCTATAGGCTTTGCTGGCCATCAACGCGGAGCTCAACCAAGTCTCGTTGGACATTCTGTCGCAGATCGCAATGCGTTCGGTCCGACAAACAATGCGTTCGGGCCGACAAACTGATACGAGACCAACCTTGCTCGCGGACCAGCACGGTCATCGGTATGAGTGCAACGCTTGGCGATTCAGTGGTTTTAGCGACTCTATCATTTATCGATTGACCTTTGATGGCGGCACATTTGCGATTCGCAGTTGGCCAAATCGGTTCGATACACAGTCGAAGGTGGCGTTTTGGTCCGGTGTCAACGCAGCATTTATAGAAACCCCAGCAAATCTGAAGGGTATTGGTGCTTCAAGCGTTACTCCATTTCCAAGTCTGTATCATTGGCATCCTCATGCGGCGTCTATGCTCACACTGCTTCATTTTGAAGATCATCTTTGGACGTTGAGTGACTGGGTTTCGGGGCAACCGACCGCACAAAAGAACGTCGATAAATCGCTCGTCCAACATCTAGCAGCCGTTCTTGGTCGGCTGCATGCGAATTCGGAAAATGCACTGGGTCAAGACGGGTTACCACTCGGCCAACAATCGATTCGGTCCAACTCCATCCGAGAACGACTGGATGTATTGAAATCCCTAAACCAAAGTCTATTCAGTGCGATCGATGAGGCTTCTTTTTTTTCGACGTACGATTTGTCGGATAGAGTGAAGCATTGCATTGCGATTGTCTTTGAGAGGGGACCGGATTGGCATAGGTTCTTGAAGATTTGCGTGGGACAGACGCGGACTTGCCATTGGATCGTGCGGGATTTGTGGCGGGAGAATGTTCTGTTAAAAGATACGCTGCAGTTTTCGTCAATCGTCGATCTCGGGGCTGCTCGATTCGATTGGCCTGGCTTGGATTTCGTGAGGCTCTTTGGAAGTCTGTCGTATAACCTCAAGGGAGGGTTAATTACGGACTCCGATAGAAAAGCAGATCTTTGGGTGGATGCTTATACGGCTTACGCACATGAACATACGACTCATGCAATTGATTCACTTGAGGAATGCCGAATGTTGCATTTAGTATCCACCGGGCTCTCGATTGTGCAGTGGGTGCAATGGATCCAGGGAGAATCCTTTGATCTTAAGCACTTAGACAGAGCCCAGCTCGTTTCCGACCGTATCTCCGAGCTATGCGATCAATTTTTGATCGAATCAACGTAGTTGTGTGCACCTGGGCGACGCACCCCTGCTTGTTCAATTCGTCGAGCGATAAACTCCCTTTGATCCGTAGTGAAAGCCAAACGGTGCGAGTCTTGCCAGTGATTGATGGCGTTCTTGAAATCGCATAGACGACAATAGACATCTGCAATGGCGCAATCCCACCAAGGTCGAAGTCGAGCGCGATCTTGAGTGGTGATCTGCGTAAGTTGATTGAGGCCGAATTCGGGGCCAGATGCATAGGACAGGGCGATTGCTAGATTGAGTCGTACCATCGGGCCGGGCTGGATCTCATCCAAAATCTTGTAATGTTCCGTGATTCTCGGCCAATCGATCTTTCCGAAGGAAAGCGCTCTGCAATGCTCCCAAGCGATGGCTGCCTCAACGTGATATCGGGACAGAAAAGTTCCTTGAGCTGAATTTGCCATCCAGTCCATTGCCTCCCGAATGGCATTCCAGTCCCATTGCGAACGATCTTGGTCTTTGAGCACAACAATTGAGCCATAGATGTCCACTCTGGCGTCAAATCTTGCAACATGCATCAACATCAAAGCCAAGAGTGCAGAACTTGACGACGACGAAATATGCACTGAACCGATAAGCATTCTAGCCAATCGAATTGCTTCCTCGCAAAGGTTTTTCCGCAGTGTTGTATTGCCGCTCGAGGACGAATAACCTTCGTTAAACAGGAGATAGATGGTGGCTTGGACGGCATCAATTCGAGATACGAGTGCTGCATTATCGAGCTCCGTCAGCTCCATACCGATTTCACGGAGTTTGTCTTTTGCTCGAGTCGCTCGCTTCTCTGCGTTGGCTTTTGAAATCAATAGGGCACTGGATACTTCGTCGGTACTGAAACCGCTCACGGTCTTCAATGCAAATGCGATGCTCGATTCCAGTGGAATACTTGGATGGCAGCACAAGAAAAGAAGACGTAATGACTCGTCGCCCACTTCTTCATCGAAATGAACGAATTCGTTTTTATCGCTGATTGAATCTTGCGTCGAGGACGATTCGGTTGAAAGAATACGACGTTCCGTTTGAGCTCTTCTAATTGCATCGATCGCAAGATTTCGAGAGGTCCGATAGAGCCAAGCGCCTGGATCATCCGGAATGCCGTTATGCCCCCATACCAACAGCGCCTTGGAGAGCGAGGATTGAACGACGTCTTCCACAAGTTCAAGATTTCGAACCCCCAGAGAACGCGTCAGCACCGCCACCAAGCGACCGTACTCGTGACGAAAGAAATGCTCGACAAGCGTTCTTGAATCGTGCATGTTCAGGAGCTAGTTGTAGCCGGCAAATTCTCGAATCTCGATTGCTCCGCCTATCATTGCAATTGGACACGCCTTAGCAATTTCGACAGCTCCTTCGTAGTGTTCCGCATCGACAACGGAGTAGCCACCTATGACTTCTTTGGCTTCTACGTAGGGGCCGTTAGCAACTTCGCCGCCCGGCTTCAGAACGCGACCGGTGGGGAGCAACGCATCGCCACCATCAAGGATTTTTGGCCCAAACTGCTTAAACCAATCGCCCCACATTGCCAGAAAGGCTTGCATCTCTTCGGGAGACGGCTGGGTTCGAGGTTCAGTAGAATCGCGATACAATAATAGGAACTTGGCCATGGGAGAATTTTCCTTCTCTTTTTCATAACTATAAATGGTTTTCGGAGGCACATCGCCTCGCTTTGACACACACAAGACGAACGAAGCGTAGTCCGACGGACAGCATAATCAAAAAGAAATTGGAAAAAATAAAACCGAAGATTGAATGTGGTTTGGAGGATATTTTTGTTCGAAAACAACGCAGAATGAACTGGATTGGCATTTTTCAACCCCATAAATAAGACATAATTGCTGTTTCAACATCATTTATTCACAAAGGTTCCATCACAATGTACTGCCCCCCTTTTTCTGGGACCACGCTACTCGTTGCATCAATGATTTTCGCCACGCCTAAGTTTAGCCAAGCTCAGTCCGATTGGAATTGCGCAGAAGCACTTAAGACGTTTGTCGAAAGCCAGGATCTAGCGGGTGCCGTTATGTTGGTTGCAAATAAAGATACTGTGTTGGATATCGAATCGATTGGGTGGGCAGACATCGAGGCGAAACAACCAATGAAGGAGAATTCTGTTTTTTGGATCGCTTCACAGTCTAAACCAATCACGGCCACTGCATTTATGATGCTAGTTGATGAACAAAAATTATCGCTTGACGATTCAGTCGCCAAGTATCTGCCAGAGTTTTCAAATGTAATGGTGGCAGTTGAAAGCGACGCAGAACACAAACTATTGCGGAAACCAAAGTCTCCCATGACAATTCGGCAACTGCTCTCGCACACGAGCGGATTGCCTTTTAAGTCGTCACTGGAAGAGCCAACGCTGGACCAATTTCCTTTGGTTGCTCGCGTGCGAAGCTACGCTATGACTCCGCTAGAATCCGAACCCAGCTCTCGATACAAGTATAGTAACGCCGGGATCAATACCGCGGCCCGCATTTTGGAAGTCGTCAGCGGAAAGCCTTTTGAAATGTTTCTTGACGAGCGATTGTTCGAACCGCTTGGCATGAGCGATACATCCTTTTGGCCAAGCGAACAGCAAGTATCGCGAATCGCCAAATCGTACTCTGTTTGGACGGGACAAATGGTCCCATCCTACTGCCGCTCGCCTTACAGCTGAATGGCAAAAAAAGTCCGTAATGTATTCTCGCTGGTCGCTGCTATTTCCAGTGCCGATCCGCGAAATTCATGTATTGTTGCCAATCGAATGAGAGAATATCGTGAGGACCTGTACGATTGTGGTATCCTATGCGGTCACCAACACTCGTATCTGGAGTGGGTGGCTCCTCGGTGGGCAGACCATTGAAACCCAACAGTTTGTAAACTGGTGAGGCGTACCAACCGCTTAGGTACTCGCCCTTGGGGTCGGCCCAAAGATCCTTGGTTGCGCTCGCGATGTAGATTGGTCTCGGCGCAATACAAGCTACGATCGTATGTTGATCAAATGGCATTGCAGATTCGTTCTGGTTGTAGTCCTTGAACTTGGGGCAGAACCAATGCGGGAACGAAGTGTTGATTCGAGCGACCGTTTCGCCAAAATTGCGACGTTCCAAGGCTGCGCCGCCGCAACCTGAATTATTTGCAATTACTAACGCAAAACGGGGATCGGTAGCCCCTGCCCAAAGCGACGTTTTTCCTAATCGTGAATGTCCAATGACTGCCACTCGATCTGGATCGATGTTCGGCTGTTGAATCAAAACATCCATGAGACGAGAAAGCCCCCAAGCCCAGCCTGCGACTGTTCCCCAACGGTCGCGATGCTCCGCAGACGCTCGGTGTGTCGGAAACAAAGAGTGGACTCCGTTTTTGAATCCGTCATCGAAATCGGGGTCTATGTCACCGTAGTAGGCAGTTGCCACGGCGTAACCGCGTTCCGTGATTTCGGCGATCGGCCATCGCCGTTCTTGAGCGCCGCGATTGCTTTCCGTTGCGCGGTTCTCGGTTACACCAGTTTTCGTGTCATTCGCCACCCAACTCTTTGGAAGACGCAGCGCAGGTGAAGAATCAATAGTGTGATTGCCTTGAAAATTCAATCCGAGAAACGTGCCTTTGACTTTCCCTGATTGATTCGGTGTAAACAAAGCTAAGTCGACATCGAGTGAAGCCGCGTCGGTTTTAATATGCACAACAAATTGCTGACGTTTGGTTTTGTCGTTGTTCATGAGCCCTTGTTCGACAAGCTCCCAAGTGACGGAAGCTTTTTCAGTTGGCGCGGCTCCGTATTCGTGCTCCGCGATGAGTTGAAGCAAACGAGCTCTTTGGGCCGGCCAGTCCTTGGCATCTGTAATCCGTGTACCATCTACACGAAGCAATGGATCGGGGAGCGGGCTCATCACAACCAGCGATTCATCCTCGTTGGCTTTGGGAACTTGGCTCATGACAGGGGAATAACAAAGTGCGACAAATAGGAGTGAATTGGCGCACCATTTCAATCGAAAGTGGAGTGTGGATGTCATAGCTGAAGGTTTTGGATTAAGGAGTGGAATTTCGCAACGTGTGAAGAGCATTGTAGCTAGTTCGACGTAGCTTAGGCTTCCAGCCTGAGTAATCATGAGAAATCCCCACAGGCTGGAAGCCTATGCTACGCAGCCTGAGTAATCATGAGAAATCCCCACAGGCTGGAAGCCCACTGCTTTCAACATCTTTGTTTTGCCTTTTTTGCGCGATCGAGGATTCGCTGCATGGATGTGTGTCCGCCTTTAATGTAGCGTTTTTTTTCGAC
>JAYTVL010000587.1:0-11483 GCA_043744075.1 Pirellula sp.
TGTAGTACGCCAAAACGCATCCGTCGGGGGCAAGCCCCGCACGGATGGGCTAGCGATAACTAACTCTATTGTTTTTCGAAACAAAAAAGACTCGAAAGAGATCAGAATAAAATATCGAAACTGCTATTTGTCGCACAGCCCACGCACGGCCGCTAAACTCCTTCTCCATGGCTAAAGACCATAGGGGTCGAATTTAGTAACTATTCCAATCCAACTCAGAATCACCAGTCATGAAATCGATACACGGCCCATTCCGCTGTAACTTTGTACTTCTGTTTCTAGTTTGCACCTTTGCATTCAGCGTTGGCCTGCGGGCAGATACGTTTGAAATCCGGGGAGGGGGAATCGTCACCGGCAAGCTTCTTAATAAGCCGACCAATGGCGTTCTCCAGATTCGCACCTATGAGGGAGTCGAATTGGAAATCCCTAGCGGCCTGCTCAAGCCGCCTCTCTTGCTCACAGCTGAAATTGAGGAGGCATACAAGTCCTCGTTGGTTGGCAAAGCCGACACTGCAGAACTGCATCGGGCGGTCAGCCTGGAATGCGTAGCACGCAATCAGAAGGCGCTCTCCGAAGCACACCTGGAACGCATTGTTGAACTAGAGCCCACAAAAGCAAACTGGGCTGCGATTGGTTATCACGAGGATAAATTAACCGGAGAAATTGTTCGTCGTGATGTCTTGTTTAAGAGGAAAGGAATGGTCAAAGTAACAGGTAATAACTGGGATACGCCTCAATCCATAGCGATTGCAGATTTCATCAAGAAACAAAAAGAGGATGTTGGCAAGATGAACGATTTAATTGACCAAAATCTGCGAAACCTCACGCAACGTGGACCCTTGGCAGTGAAGGCCGCCGAGTTCTTTAATACGCTAGTTGATCCTGTAGCAATGGAAAAAGCGTACAAGTTAGATAACCGCTTGGCCATCAAGAAAATCTACGAATTATTAATTCAAAAAGATACGAGTAGAGCCGAATGGTACATGGAGCTTCTCGCAAAGATGCCAGATAACTCAGCCAACGGAGCCTTGGTTGATATTGCCATGATTTCGACGAACTCGCAGCTCGTTAGTCTAGCCATCGAGCTACTTGAAAGAACAGAGGCGAGTAGAGAGTATGCGTTCCATAGGTTTTTGAATGTAATTGGAGACCCTAAACCCAAGCCAGGAGCTGTTGATCGGGCTGGAAGCAACTTGCAGTCGTTTGTCGACAAGCGAGCCATCCCAACATTGATCGAGAGGTTAGTTTCATTCGTAAAAATTACGACGACCAAACCGGCCACCAATGCAATTAGTTCAGATGGGGGCATTTCCCAAAACTTTGGAAACACAACACTTGAAAGAAAAACTAGGGTCAATCATCCAACGGTACTGAGCGCATTGCTTTCGGTCGTCAATGGCGTTAATTATGAATACGAAATTCCAGAGTGGCGTATTTGGTATGCCAATACGTTCGCCAAGTTCAACCTGGATCTGCGACGAGACGAGTGAAAATTGCAGTTCTTGAGTTCCTAAGCGGTGGCGGGTTGCTTTGTGACGCGAATTCGCCATTGGACGCACCAAATCCACGTAGGTCCGGCTTCCAACAGCCGAACACCTCCATCCCTACCTCCAAACTCATCGAGCCCCTCTATCTAGAAGGGCTGTCGATGCTGGCGGCACTAGCCACCGACCTCTCTTTGTGCGGTCATGAAGTGCACACTTGCCTTGATCGAAAATCCACCGCTGACCCAATGGTCGAATCGCTATTGAAACAATTTCGCGGATTGCAAGTGCACGACATTGATTGCCCATGGTTGGATCGATGGATCGACGTTGCTTTGGCTTGTGATCGCACTATAGTTATCGCTCCGGAATTAGATCAACATCTAGAACGAATCATAAACGCACTTCGTACGGCGGGAGCCGTTGTGATCGCATCATCGACTTCCTTTATTCAAGCGACGAGCGACAAACTGGCGACCGCGAAACTGCTAGAGGATTCGGGAGTTCCTCACCCAAGAACACAATCGCTAACTCAATACCGGTTGGGATTTACTGAACCTGAGGCGCTAGCCGATTCCTTGCGGCGTGGCTCGGCTAGCGCCTCAGGCTTAAGTATGTCCGTAAACCATGGAAGACAAAGTGAGTCGGCCTTCTTGTGTGAGGGGGACAAAGAACAGTCGATGACTCTAAAACGCCGGGACGGAGCGGGCTGCGCTGACATGAAGGTCTTCGCCGAGCCTCGCAAACTCACCAAATGGTTGGGGACGCCGGAATCGCATGACTTAGCGGGCGAGGAGTGGATTATTCAGCCGTGGCAACCCGGAATACCGGCGAGCCTTGCCCTCATCGCAGACGATGACGCATGGACTGTTCTCGGGGCCGTCGAGCAACAGATCGAATTGGCCGCCGAGTCAAACCATTGCGGTTATGCGTCCGTTTCCTACTTGGGTGGTGCCGGACCGATTCAACGTGTTTCATTCGAACAGTTGGAACAATTGGCGATGCGAGTCTGTGATTCGCTTCCATTAGGCGCTAAGGGCTGGATTGGAATCGACTTCTTGATTCCGGATAAAATGCAAAGTTCGCAGAATCTCGTTGTCATTGAAATCAATCCCCGACTAACAACTAGCTATTTAGGCTATCGCCAATGGTATGGCCACGCTCTTGCCAATTCTTTAGTGGGAAACGTAAATTGCTCTGAATTGAATCCCATGACGATCTTCCAGACGTCCAAGCTTAGCTCTTGGGACTGCGTTGCAACGCGGTGAAGAGCCCTTAGGCGAGCGGCAGTTTGAGTCTACCTGTAAATTGGGTGGCAGGCTCTGAGGAGTGGCACGCCCTGAGGTACGTTCGGGCGTGTGAGTCGCTAAAAATCTATGCCACGATTTCCACGCCCATCGCTTTCGCTCTGAGAGGCTGTGATTTTATTCTATTCGACTTACCGGACGGCTTGCGCCGTTCCGCTACCAAACGTTAGCGGCAGGGCGCGAGCCCTCCGGTGATGACCCATGCATTTTATCACAGCCTGTGAGCGTGTCACCCGGTCCCTGGTATGTCTGGGCTGACTTTTTCGTTTCGGTCCGAAGATTCATGACGATGAAACGTTGGATGTGCGATTGCATCGTGCGAAGGGCCCGCATTGATACTTCGTCCGCCATCGACTGGAATGCAAACTCCTGTGATGAACTCGTGAGTTGCCAAAAAGTAAGCCGCTTGAGCGACATGCTCCGGCTGGCCAAGCCGTTTCAGCAGGCATTGTTGCATTATGGCGTTTGCCTTTTCAGCTGAAATGGTCGGGTCCAACATCACTGGACCAGGCAGAATTGCATTGACTCTGATGGACGGATTCCGAATTGCTAGTTCGATTGCCAGAGAACGAGTCATCGTCTCGATCGCTCCCTTGCTCGCAAAATACGCAGAAAAGTCTGGGTAAGGACGAAGCACGGCCCAGTCACCAATTAGTACGATAGCTCCTCCGCTGGGCTGAGATGCCATGTGCAGTCCCGCTGCTTGGCTACAAAGGAAAGTGCCTAATGTATTCACTTCGAACTGCCGTTGTATGTCTTTGGCAGTAGTTTCTTCAAAGGGTCGCCAATCCCAAACGGCGGCTGAATTGACAAGAACATCGAGCCGCCCAAAATGTTGAACGATGCGATGAACCGAAGTCTTAGCAAAATCCGGTTCTGCCACTGAACCTTGAACGACAATTGTATCTGTCCCCGAATGAATCATTTCCGACGCGCACTGCATGGCACCTTCGGCAGATTGGTTTGCGTGTAGAGCTATTTGGTAGCCTTGTGAAGCAAAGTATTTTGCGATGACTTGACCGACCCGAGGTGCTCCGCTACCGGTAATCCAGGCGACTCGTTTTTCAACCATTTCCACATTTCGTTCCGGGTTTTTTGGGGTAGAAGAAGTAATCATTGATTCGCGTTATCCTACGCGGAAGAACAGATTTGCGTACATCGGCGGCCCGAGGACTATCAAATTACGCTGGGGTTCTACGATCTGGGGTGCCCATACTTTAAGTCTCGGACTAGAATAAGGAATGTTCATTTCCTTGATTTTTTCGTCCCCCACCAAGCGGAATTGCAAGCCGTCCAGTTGAGGAGCCCGTAGTGAGGCAAGCACTGATTAGCGATATTCACGGCAATCTTGAAGCACTTCAAGCCGTGTTGGCGGATATCGCGAGCCAAAACGTGGACCAGATTATATGTTTGGGAGACATTGTAGGTTACGGACCTAACCCGTGTGAGTGCCTCGACTTAGTTATGAGGAAAACGACGCTTACCATCATGGGAAACCATGACCAAGCTGCACTTTTCGACCCGGACGGATTCAATCCTGTCGCGCTTAGGGCCATTTACTGGACGCGAGATCGGCTGGACGCAGGGATTTTGAGCGTCGTTAACAGACGTTGGGACTATTTGAGTGAACTGCCGAAGCTGCATCATCAAGACAAATTCATGTTTGTTCATGGTTCGCCAAGGGATCCGACCAATGAATATGTGTTCCCTGAGACAATTTATGACAAGAACAAAATGGAGAGCATTTTCACCAGGGTTACTCAGTATTGCTTTCAAGGGCACACACATATGCCTGGGGTTTTCACACCGGACCTGGAATTTATCAAGCCGTCACAATGCGACGGCTTGTTTGTACTCGGAAAGGAAAAACTGATGGTGAACGTGGGTAGCGTAGGACAACCAAGAGACGAGGACAATCGAGCTTGTTATGTTATTATTGACCACGATGCACGTAAGCTGTTTTTTCGCCGAGTTGCATATGATTTTGAGACCACTTGCCAAAAAATTTATGGCGAAAGTGAGCTCGATAACATGCTCGGTGATCGCTTGCGCACTGGGCGCTAAATTGGGTCATGCCTCAACTCAAGAATAGAAAAATTCATTCGTGCGCACTGCAATCGTAAGCGACATTCATGGCAACTTGGAAGCGTTACAAGCTGTCTTGAAGGATATTGAGTCGCAGCGATGCGATCGAATTATTTGTCTCGGCGACATAGTCGGGTATGGTGCAAACCCGTGCGAGTGCTTGGATGTGGTTTCGACGTTTGACTTATGTATCTTGGGGAACCACGACTACGGCGCATTAATTGACCCCGAAGGGTTTAGTACAGCAGCAGAACAAGCCATCTTTTGGACTCGAAAGCAGCTGGAAAACAATGTTCATCCCGAGGAAGCTCAGCGCCGTCTTGAGTATTTGGCTCGTCTGCCACGTACCATTTCGGAAGACAAATTACTCTTCGTACATGGTTCTGTTCGGAATCCGCTCAACGAATACGTCTTTCCTGAAGATGTATTCAATCGACGCAAAATGGAGAAACTCTTCTCTATGATCCAGAGTTACACGTTTCAAGGCCATACGCATGCCCCCGGTGTGTTTACGACGAGCATGCAGTTTTTGCGACCAGACGAGTTTGGCTATCAGATGACCATGCCTGCCGACAAAGCCATGATCAACGTAGGAAGCGTTGGGCAGCCTCGAGATGGTGATTGGCGCAGCTGCTATTTAATACTCGAGGATACCAACATAGAATTCCGGCGTATCGAGTACGATATTGACGTTGCCGTACATAAGATCTTTGCGATTCCAGAACTCGACAACTTTCTTGGCGAACGACTGCGAGAAGGTCGTTAGGCAACGCGACTTCTATGTTCCGTCTGTTGCCGACATAACTACAGCAGTCCATAAATAGTGAGTGTCTTACGAAGTTTTGCGAATTCGAATTCCTCCAATTCGGTCATCGGCAATCGCAATTCGCCGGAATCTCGACCCAGCAACTTCATCGCGCCCTTAAGCGGAATTGGGTTTGTAGCAAGCGAAAGCATGTCACGACAAAGCGGAAACAACCTATGGTGCAGCTTCGAAGCAGTTACAAAGTCACCTTGACTCGCAGCAAAAACCATTGCAATCAAATCTTTAGGGACGATATTGGCCGCAACAGATATGACACCTTGTGCGCCAATGCTCATCATTGGCAGCGTAAGTGAATCGTCGCCGCTGAGGACAGTCAAATTCGTCGAATTCAAAATTTGAGAACACTGGTCAAGTGAGCCTGTTGCCTCTTTAACCATCGTGATATTGGGAAGCTCAGACAACTTCGCAATCGTTTCCGGTTCGATGTTTTTAGCAGATCGACCAGGAATGTTATAAACGCAATGAGGTATTCCGATTTCCTCAGCAATCGCCTTGAAGTGTTGATAGAATCCTTTCTGCGTTGGTTTATTGTAATAAGGAGCAACTTGCAAGGATGCGTCCGCGCCCTCTTTTTCAGCACGACGAGTCAATCGCAATGCCTCTGAAGTGCAATTTGAGCCAGTTCCGGCCATAACTTTGCATCGACCAGACGCAAGCTGAATTACTTCGCTGATGACTCGTTCATGTTCATCATGAGTCAGTGTGGGCGATTCACCGGTAGTTCCAACCGGAACAAGAAAGTGGATGCCAGACTCAATCTGAAACTCAATCTGCGATTTGAGCCTCGCAATGTCCAATTTGCCATCAGCAAATGGCGTAACAATCGCAACGCCAACTCCCGCGAAGGCGCTTCCCTTTCGATCCGACATTCCAAAAATTCTCTTTCGATGAAAACAATGCGGTTGTCAAAGTAGATTGGCCGCAAGTGCCTGGATTTTAGACACAAAAAGTGGTTCGCAAAATCCCCAAGTCGAAATACTTCAGAAGAAAAAACAGCACTAGTTCGACTGTGCTAAGTCCAGGATTGAGACCCCAACCAGCTCGTCTGGTTGGTGAAGAAGATTAATAGCTAAGAAGTGCAGATCGGGAGTGCGAGGCTGATTAATCCTAACCCGATGCGTTAGCGAGGGATTGTTTTTCCAACGCTTCGCACCATTCTTTCGTTTGCCTTTGGCGAGCTACACCCGATCTTGACGTCGGCCCTTTGACCTTTTTTTTGCACATTCGTCGCAAGTTCCTTCAATGATAAATCGATGATCGCGTGCCCGGAATCGGTGCTGTTTTGCAACGGTTTCTCTAATTAGGAGGATGTCGGCACTCGTAAACTCAATCAATTTTCTGCATTTTGTGCAATACAAATGGTCATGTTGAGGGTATCCGTAGTCGTGCTCGTAGACACTTCGACCATCCAATTCAAATCTATTTAGCAGGCCAGCATCCACAAACTCTCGCAATGTTCGGTAAACCGTCGGTCTGGAAACATGGTTCTGATCTCCCTTAGGGGGAAGCTGCTCCATCAACTGGTCGGCGTCAAAGTGCTCATGCCGATTGAATACTTGTTCAATCAAAAACTTGCGTTGCTCTGTATTTCGTAGACTCTTACTTTGCAAATATTCTTCGAAGCGTTCTAACGGAGTCATCGAAACCGTGACGGCCTCAAGTGGTTCTGGTGGATTTGTGCTTTCGGTGGGCATAGAATCGACAAAGTACAGTTGTGCAAACGAGCATCGAAACGACAGTATACATAGTTGACGAAGCTACATACATAGTTCTGCAAACTGCACAAAGCGACCATCACCTGGAAATGGTTCTCACCTCGAAGCTGAAGTTTTCGACTCGTTCGGCTTCATCATTGCAAACTTTTTTTTGAAAATGCTACAAACGGGCAGGTGAAAAATGTTGCAATTGCTTGTCGGCTTCTTGAATGAGCCGGTCGACTCGCTGGTCAATGTCCTCAACGATTCTCGGTGCCACGTCTTCCGAAGAATTCGCTTTGAAACCTGCACCACATCCATGACAGCAAACGTCCCTGCCCAATAACTCGACCGGGATTTGCAAAGTCCGCCCACAAGTGGGGCAAACCTTGGCGAAACGCACGGAACTTGACATTGTTGTTTTTCTCCATACGAGGAATCGTCAGGGACCAATTATTGCGTATTAAACCTCTCTGTCAATCAACAAAGGAAATTAACACGCCAAAAAAGGCCAGAATCCATGTTGTCCCTTGTTTTTCTTGTGTGGCTAGCGACGAAATTCGACAAAAATCGTATGCTAGACAATTCATGATCAACCTAAAGCAATAACCGTGCCCAAACGGAGAGCCGAACCGTGTTTGTAAAGATCGCGAGAGATTGTCAAGGTGTGGGAAATTTTTCTGGTGCGCTGGCTGCTGCGCATCTTAGGGAACTACTTCAAAAACAGCCACGTGTTCGACTCGTGGTAGCTACCGGATCAAGCCAGTTTGAAGTTCTGGAAAATTTGACAAGTGCCGAGGGCATCGACTGGCCGCGCGTAGATGGTTTTCATTTGGACGAGTATTTGGGGTTAGATCGTGCACATCCGGCAAGTTTTTACGGCTATCTCGCCAAGAGATTCGTTGACCTTGTACCGATTGGTTCGTTTCATTTTTTGGATGGCAAGTCGGACGCAAAGGAAGTGATTGCCTCTGCAACGAAACTCTGGTCTGAGGGGCCGATCGATTTGGCGTTGATTGGAATAGGTGAAAATGCTCACCTCGCGTTTAATGACCCGCCCGCCGATTTCCAAACAACAAAAGCCTATCATGTGGTTACGCTTGACGAAGCGTGTCGGCTTCAACAAGTTGGCGAAGGATGGTTTCCGCACCTGGACTACTGCCCGACGCAGGCGATTAGCATGACAGTCCACGCAATTCTTCAATCGCGGAAAATCATCTGCAGCGTGCCAGATGAGCGCAAAGCCAACGCGGTCGCACTGACTTGTGATGGACCGATCTCACCGATGGTTCCAGCCTCGATTCTTCGCAAGCACGACGACGTTACTTTGGTGTTGGACGATTCAAGTGCCGCGAAGTTAAGTCCGGATACTATTCGCCAAGCTCAGCGAGTCTAGAGTTCCTAAATGAAGTATTTGGACTTACAAGTAAACGGCGCGTTTGGTGTCGATTTCAATGACGATGCTCTCACAGCCGAAGCGTTTGAGTTTGCTTGCGGCAGACTCAAAGAATCTGGCGTTATTGGTTTTCTGGCGACGATCATCACCGACGCGATAGACACGATGTGCAACCGGATCCAAAAGATCGTTGGGATGCTTGAGGAAAAGAGCGATCTTAGGCAGTTTGTCAAAGGGATACATGTGGAGGGTCCCTTCCTTTCCGATCAGTCGGGTTTCTATGGTACCCATCCTTCGCAACACATTCGGCCAGCAAATGAGCGCGATGCGATGCGTTTGCTCGAAGCGGGGAATGGTTTCGTTCGTTTGGTAACCCTCGCACCCGAACAGGATTCTGATTTCAAAGTTATTAGAAAGCTTTGCAAAGAAAATATTCTTGTTTTTGCCGGGCATACCGACGCAAAGTTTGAAACGCTGGAAAGAGCGATCGATAGCGGCTTGGTCGGCTTTACTCATCTCGGCAACGGCTGCGTCCAACAGGTGGACCGTCATGACAACATTATGCACCGCGTACTTGCCCTGCGAGATCGGCTTTATATCACCCTGATCGCGGATGGAGTTCATCTTCCGGGCTGGCTTCTTAAATCATGGTTGGGGGTGATTGCAAACGATCGTAGTATCATCATCAGCGACTCGATGAGCGCAGCCGGTATGCCACCCGGTGAGTACAGAATTGGGAATCAAAACATTCTGGTCGAACCGTCGAGGCGCACACGTCATCGCGAACACGGATACCTTGCCGGCTCTGCGTCTACAATGCAGGACATGGACCGTTTTCTTTCGGAAACGCTTGGGATTTTCGAAGCGGATCGTGAGTGCTGCATGTTGAACAATGCGTCTTCGTTGCTTTTGCACGACAGCTAGTCTGAAAATCGGCTTGCCGGCCTAAATGATATCTTGGTGATAGCGGTTGAGTTTGTGGGCGCTACTCTTGACGTGCGAGAGGAAATCTAAGATTAGAAATACACCCTCGGAAAGGCTTGGGTGTCCTTCTGGTATTTTAGGCAAATTGGTCAAATCAGGTTTTTCGCAAGGATGCGATGGAAAATGAAACAATGCGTTCAATGGTTACTTGTCGGAATGTGCATTCCGTTTGTCGGTTGTGCTTCGATGAAGGAGTCCGATACAGCGCGGACTGGTCTTGAACAGCTGCTAATCAGCAATGCGGTTGACCAATCGCTTGGCAAAGTGGACTTCCGACCTGTATCTGGAGCGAAAGTTTTTTTAAAGACAGAACTTTTGGATTGCGTCGATAAGAACTATGTGCTGCTAAGCACTCGTTCCAAGTTACTTGCAAATCATTGCACGCTTGTTGACAAGGCGGAGGACGCGGACATTGTTATGGAGATTGCGTCGGGTGGGGTCGGAACGGATCGTACCGAGCTTGTGGTAGGCACACCTGAAATCCCGCTTGGTTTGATGGGCAGCATTCCAAAAGTGAATATATATGAGCGTAAGAAAGCGATGGGGACTGCGAAATTGTCCATTATTGCGACGGACGCCAAGTCGAAGCAACCGGTAATTAATTCAGGTTTTTCACTTGCCAGAAGCGACCACCAGCACTGGTCCACGATGGGATCCGGCCATGTACTTTCCGGAAGTGTAGCGAATCAGCTTAAGGAGCATACGGGAGCGAGCGAATCGATCATGTATTTTCCATCGACAAATACGATCGCACCGAGCCAGATGGCATCTAGAAGTAGCGTTGATACGATCATGAGATAAATAATGAATACAGAAAATGTGCGGGGAAATACACAATACAGGCAATTGCGGGAGTTTTGGCATGAAATCCAATGTGTTGGGCCTTGTTCGGAACGAGCCAAGAACGTAAAACTGGGACTGATGCACCTATAGCTCAATTGGATAGAGCATCGGTCTACGGAAGCAAAAAAGCGGTTCTGAATACCCTCTAATATGTGCGATTTCTCAGGGTTTTTGCTAAACTCAATCCGCTAGAATCTTCCGAAATCCGCCCTGTCGGGTGTCAGTGACACCCGGTAAAAACAAGTCGTTGCCCCGAAGTTCTTGCAAGTGGCTAAACGCAAAAGGCCATCCACCCGGACAGCTTCAACGCATCGGTGATTCGGTCGGCAAAGTATTGATCCGTTGTCGCAGATTGCCGCAGATGTGGAAACGTGTGCTCACACTGCGTGTCTGTGCCTGGCTCGGTCACGCTCATCGTGTCTCAGCGATCGCCGTAATTTGGCTCGTCGGCAATTCGCCGCGTGACTCGGCCACAACCGCACCGCACATGACGGCGGATGTGACCGACCTGGTCCCCTTCGTGCGCTCAGCTCGCAACAGGATCGCTCACAAGATCATTCAGCTGCGTTGACACAAGCAGAATCCGCGTGGCGATCTCATCGCGTGCCGGCTTGAAAACGTCTTGGTCGCTTCAGTTTAGTCTTTTGCTTTGGCCTCGGTAGCTTGACCGTATTCGTCTTTTGCTTAACTCGAAACGATTTTTTGGTTACGTTGTGTCTCATTTTAGTTACGAATAGAACGAGTAGAACGCGCGAATCTGAGCATTGGGGAAATGTAATCTGCCTGCTTTTGCATTCGTGAAACCATTCCGAGAAAATCACTCACCAACTGCAAGTCGGCACGACATTCGGCTGACCCGACTTG
>JAYTVL010000588.1:0-43359 GCA_043744075.1 Pirellula sp.
GGTAAAAGTCGTGAATCTCCGGGAATCTTCAACCAAAATGCTCGTATGAGGTCTCAACGGACCAAGATGTAACAAAAAGTAGTTGAAGTTCGGAGGAGCAATCTCACGCAAGTAGTCAAAGCCACAGCGAGGGGAAAGCGCTCTTCACGAACAACGAATCAGAGATTCTCGAAATCCCATCAGGGATGTAAACTCAAGATACGAGCGAGGGATTTTGTTGCTTGTCCCTCGCTGACGCGTCGGGTTGTGAATAATCCGCACTAGTGCTTCGTCAGAGTCAAAAATTAGGGTTCCCGACATCACGCGGAGCGTGATGAGTACTTTCACATCACGCTCCGCGTGATGGTGGGCCGGAGGACGTGTCTTCCAGCAGCTCGGGCAAATTTCCTGTTTTGTCTGGAAAAGCACTTGAAAGTTAAGAAAGGTGTTTGTTTGCTCGTTGGCCCATGGGATATACTTGAAGGTCGGATTGGCCGCATCAGGCCGATCGCATTTTCGACTCTTTTCCGCTCCTCTGCTTTTTGCTGAAGACTAAATTTGGACCAGCCGATGCGAGATTTTACAGACCTAATGCTCACGCGCGGACTTATTTCGCTCGATCAGCTATCCGAGGCCAAGTTGATTTCGAACAAGGAGGACAAGGCAATTGGCCTATGCCTCGTCAAACTTGGGTATGCGTCCGGCGAGGAAGTGGCTCAATCGCTGGCCGAATTCTACAAGTTCGAATTCGTCGATTTGTCTACTATCAAGATCCCTGATCATGTGATCCAACTCGTTCCAGAATCAGTCGCTCGGGAAAACAAAATTATTCCGATTTCAGACGCGGACGAGACTATCAAAGTCTTGGTTTCCGATCCGTTCGATATTGAAACGATTGAGAAACTGCGATTCATATTGAATCGAAAAATCGAAACTGCGATCGCTTCCGTCGAACAAATCCAGGAGGCTATTAATAAATATTATGGACAGACTGAAGGGGAGTCTGCGGACTCGATGCTTCAGGAGTTCACAGATACTCAGATCGACTTTACGGAAACGGAGGAGGACAAAGCAAAGGCAGAAGAGGGTGCGGACGAGAATAGTGCGCCAGTGGTCCGGCTAGTTCAATACATGATTCAAGAGGCGGTACAGCTTCGGGCGTCGGACATTCACGTTGAGCCCTTCGAAGATCGAGTTCGAATCCGCTATCGAATTGACGGCACCTTGGTTGAGCGAGACAGCCCCCCAAGAAGGCTACTCGGTGCCATCAATTCACGTATTAAGATTTTGGCGAATATGGATATTGCTGAGCGGCGTCGAGCTCAAGACGGTCGTATCACGATTACCGTGGGAGAGAAAGAACTGGATCTTCGCGTCAGCGTCATCCCGACGAATCACGGACAGTCGACGGTTATGCGACTACTTGACAAAGACAACATCAAAGTGGGGGTGAAGCAGCTGGGCTTAGGTGAACGGGATTTCAAGGTTTTTACTGGCTTGATCAAGCGACCGAACGGAATTCTCTTGGTGACGGGACCGACCGGATCTGGAAAAACTACAACTTTGTATGCTGCTCTCAATGCTCTCAATCGACCGGATCGCAAGATTATCACGGCGGAGGATCCAGTCGAATACTATTTGCCTGGGATCAATCAAGTTGAAGTTCGCCACAACATCGGTCTCGATTTTGCTCGCATTATTCGAGCCATGTTGCGTCAAGCACCGAACATTATTCTCGTTGGCGAGATGCGAGATACGGAAACGGCTCAAATGGGAATACAAGCTAGTCTAACTGGACACTTGGTATTTAGTACTCTACATACGAACGATGCGCCCAGTGCCGTAACTCGAATGACAGATATGGGGGTACCAGGCTACATGGTTGCTAGCAGTGTGATTGCGGTTATGGCGCAGCGTTTGGTGCGAAAAATTTGCACCCGTTGCAAGCATCCGATCACGTTGAGTGACGCGCTTTTGGAGGATGCGGGCTTGCCAGCATCGATTGTTCCCTTCGCAAAATTCGCCAAAGGGAAAGGGTGCCCCTACTGTCAGAAGAAGACATATCGCGGTCGTATCGGCATTTACGAATTGATGGTCGTTAACGGGCGTTTGCGAGAGCTAATGTTCTCTGGACAATCATCAGCCGCACTTAGGACGGAAGCCATAAGAGCCGGAATGACAACACTTTACTGCGATGGGCTTAGAAAAGTGATCAATGGCATCACCACGATGGACGAAGTGTACAAAACAGCTAAAAAAACCGAGCAGGAGCACATCGCTATCGAGAAAGTCATCAAGGAGGTGCTTGGGTAATAAAGTAGCAGGCACATTCCATGTGCCGTCCGGGCATCGATCACAACATGGGCCGAAAACCGTGGGCTAGCGCCCTTCGGCTAATCAGCCGGAACGCGCTAGTGTCCGGTTCAGACTTATGATCGACGCCGGTGCCTGCTGCTTTCTTGTAAATGGCGTTACAATCAGGCGACGGCTTTTTCAGCAATCTGTGTGAATTAACGTCGCAAAGATTTTTTCGCTACGTCTCGTTGACTACAATCTTTCTGGCACAAGAAATATTTTTATTTCGGGTGTCCTCCTTTTGAACTCGTCTAAATTACCAAAACCATGGCAACAGTCTTAATTGACAAACTTCTTCAGGCATGCGTGAAACAGGGTGCGAGCGACATTCATATTGTAGTCGGGCAACCGCCGGTTTTCCGTTTGCACGGTCGTATGCGTAGGCTTGAGACAAAGGTGTTGGAAGCGGATGACACGGTTCAGTTAATGAAAAGTATTGCACCGGAGCGATGTCAACGGGAGTTACAAGAGTCTGGCAGTGCCGACTTTGGGTTCGCATTCGGAACGCTGGCTAGATTCCGTGTTTCGATTTTCAAGCAGCGTGGATTCATTTCGATGGTGCTGCGACAGATACCGACGGACAAACTGACACCGGAGCAGCTAGGTGTGCCTGAATCGGTTGTTAAGTTGTGCCTTCGTCCGCGAGGCTTGATCCTGGTCACTGGGCCAACCGGCTCGGGCAAGACCACGACGCTGGCGAGTTTGATCGATTATGTCAACACAACACACGATCACCATATCATCACGATTGAGGATCCGATCGAATTTTATCATGAGCACAAAAAGTCAACGGTCAACCAGCGCGAGGTTGGCGTGGACGTACCGAGTTTTTCCGAAGCGATTCGGCGAGCTTTGCGACAGGATCCAGATATTATTCTAGTGGGTGAGTTGCGGGATTTGGACACAATTTCCGCAGCGATCACTGCAGCAGAAACCGGGCACATTGTGTTCGGTACGTTGCACACAAACAGTGCGATGGGAACCGTGAATCGTTTGATCGACGCATTCCCTGGAAACCTGCAAGACCAGATTCGGACACAGCTTTCAACTAGCTTGCTTGGGGTAGTCGCACAGACTCTCATCCCAAGGATTGGCGGAGGACGCGTGGCCGCTTATGAAATCCTTGTCGTCACATCCGGCATTGCGAATTTGATACGCGAGAACAAGACATTCCGAATTGGCTCGGCGATTCAAACGGGGTCGAAATTTGGAATGAAGTTGATGGACGACGCACTTTTTGATCATTGGAAGGAAGGAAGGGCTACGGTTGAGGATATTTTGGCCAAGTCGCACCGCCCGGATGAACTTGCAAAACGCATTGTTAATGCGAGACATGGAGTTGTCGACGAAGAAGAAAAACCGGAAGAGGACGAACACTAAACGTAGCATAGGCTTCCAGCCTGTTAAACGTAGCATAGGCTTCCAGCCTGTTAAACGTAGAATAGGCTTCCAGCCTGTTAAAAGAAAACGAGCATCAACGTGGAATAGGCTTCCAGCGATTTGACAGGCTGGAAGCCTATCCTACGTATCGCTGAGATGACGGATACAGAGTTGACTAGAGGATTGATTTCATGAGTACGCGACGCATAGGCCAAATTTTTGTTGACATGGGTTTCATCACCGATGCTCAATTGCAATTGTTGTTGGAAGAACAGCAACTGCAGCCTGGTGCGTTGTTGGGCAAGCTTGCCGAAGACATGACCTTGATCACCGACGAGCAGCTTGCTCAAGCGCTTGGTGAGCAGATGAACATGAAGGTCGTAACGTTGGGGGATGAACCGATTGTCCCGGACCTGCTTGAAAAGCTGACTGAAACGATGGCTCAGCTTTATCGAGTTATCCCTGTGAAGTTTGAAGGAAACCGGTTGACTGTTGCCACCTGCGATCCGCAGAATCTGAGCATTCAAGACGAGTTGAGGACTTTTCTCGGTTTCGACATCGAGATGGTGGTTGCATCCGAACGCGAAATCAAAACGTCGATCGAGCGGTTCTATTCATCGGAGAGCTTGAGCGTTGAAAAAATTGTCAAGGAGCTGGCCGAAGACACCGAGCTCTTCAAGCAGGTGAGTTTGTTGCAGGGGGAAAAGTTTAGTCTCGACGGGGCGGAAGCGTTGGCGGATAGCGCCCCGGTTCGCAAGCTGCTCAACTTGGTAATGTTGTTGGCGATCAAAGATCACGCGAGCGACATTCACTTTGAGCCATTTGAAGATGAGTTCAAAATTCGGATCAAAGCCGAAGGGGTACTGTATGAAATGGTGCCACCGCCTCGTCACCTTGCATTTGCGATCACGACGAGAATCAAGGTTATGGCAAATCTCGATATTGCAGAGCGACGACTTCCCCAAGACGGACGAATTGAATTGATGGTGGGTGGTCACCAAATAGACTTGCGCGTGAGCGTTCTACCGACGATGTTTGGCGAGAGCGTGGTCATGCGAATTCTAGATCGATCGGTTGTGTCGTTGTCGCTTACGAAAGTAGGCATGGACGATGTGACGATGGCTGGATTCCGAAAGATCATGCAACGTCCTAATGGAATTGTGCTGGTTACGGGGCCAACGGGTTCGGGCAAGACTACGACGTTGTACTCCGCCTTGTCCGAAATGAATTCGATAGGCGATAAACTGATCACGACAGAGGATCCGGTCGAGTATGACATCGACGGGATCGTACAGATCCCGATCGATCATGATATTGGCGTTACCTTTGCGTCTTGTTTGCGAGCGATATTGCGGCAGGATCCCGACATCATTCTGGTGGGTGAAATCCGAGACTTAGAGACGGCTGAGATTGCGGTTCAAGCCTCACTGACAGGTCACTTGGTCTTTAGTACGTTGCACACGAATGATGCACCGAGCACGATTACTCGAATGAAGGACATGGGGATTCCTACGTTCTTGATTACGGCAACGGTCGAAGCGATTTTGGCTCAGCGGCTTGTGCGGCGGATTTGCACGAAGTGTCGCGAGGAGTCCAATCCTCCGATGGAAATTTTGCTGGATCTCGGAGTGACCGACGAAACCCGAAGCCAATACAAATTTTACCGCGGAAAAGGGTGCGACGGCTGCAACAACACAGGCTACAAGGGCCGGATTGGGTTGTTTGAGCTGATGATTATGAACGATGAATTGCGGGATATGATCATGCAAAACGCGACTTCTGATGAGCTCAGAGTGAAAGCGGTTTCGTACGGCATGATCACGCTTCGCGATTACGGCAAGCAATTCGTATTCGATGGTTTTACGACTGCGGAAGAGATTGTGCGGGAAACCGTTCACGATCATTAATCGCTAGTTTTCAGTTTTCAGTTTTCAGTTGGCAGTCGACGCCAGTCACAAAATGGAAATCCGAAATCCGAAATCCGAAATCCGAAATCTCAAATCTCAAATCTCAAATCTCAAATCTCAAATCTCAAATCTCAAATCTGAAATCCAACTGCCGACTGAAATCCGAAATCCGAAATCCGAAATCCGAAAACTGAAAACTGAAAACTGAAAACTGAAAACTGAAAACTGAAAACTGAAAACTGAAAACTGAGGACATTATGCCTGTATATCAATTCGAAGCCATGGATCGCACCGGACAAGAAATCCGGGATGATATTGATGCGGCGACCGAAGAAGAAGCGCAGAATACGATTCGGCAAATGGGTTACTTTGTAACCAAGCTGTCGCTTAAAAAGGGGGTGCAGTCAAAAGCGGTTGGCAGGAAACGGAAACGCCCATTTGCGTTGGGTGGTGCCAAGACCAAGCACATTTGCACCTTCACACGCCAGTTGTCGATCCTTCAGGATGCAGGCTTGCCGATTCTTCGTTCATTGAAGATTCTGGAAAACAACAACAAGCCGGGCAAGCTCAAGAATGCGTTGATGGACGTTTGCGATGAAATCGAAACAGGTTCCACGCTTTCGGAGTCGATGTCCAAGTGCCCGAAGGTCTTCAGTCGACTTTATGTAAACATGGTTAAGGCAGGCGAGGCGGGTGGTGCATTGGAAACCATTTTGCAGCGTTTATCGGAGTTCTTAGAGCGTTCCGAGTCGCTCAAGCGAAAAGTCAAGGCAGCCATGATCTATCCGACCGCGGTTGTGATGGTCGCGATTGCTATCTTGGCGGGGATTATGTTCTTTATCGTTCCGACCTTTAAGAAAATGTTCGACGAGTTCGAGCTCAAATTACCGGCCATGACGCAGTTGCTCATGGCGATGAGCGATTACGTCTGTCAATACTATTGGCTGATGTTTTTGTTACCGATTTGCTGTGCGTTGGTGGGCAAGATCATCAAAAAGTTTAAACACGGGCGGATGGGTTTTGATCAATTCATAATAAAGGTGCCGCTATTCGGCGGTTTGATAGAAAAGAACATTTTGGCTCGTACCACGCGGACATTGGGAACGCTTGTGACGTCTGGTGTACCGATTTTGGAGGCGCTCAACATAACGCGAGAAACATCTGGCAATGCGATGTTCGAACGGATTTTTACCAAAGTTACGGAAGCGATTCGCGAGGGTGAAGTGATTTCGAAACCGATGAAAGACAATTCGGTTCCAGGCTTTCACCCGCTGGCGCTGTTCTATTGGGCTTGGACCGGTGCATTTCCGGGAATCATGATCATGTCGGTCGCATTGACTTCGGGACGAGGCGTGAATTCAAAAAAAGACGCTGCGGGCAAGGTCATAAAAGCGGTCGCGAAGAAGGGTGCGAAGGTGGAAGATGGCAGTGCGCTCATCGTGGTTGGTTTGATGACGATAGGCGTCGGAGTCGTAGCTGCAAGCTTGATGTATCTGCTGAAAATGAGATCGCGAGTCATGGATGACTTGGTGGTCAACATGATCGACGTGGGCGAGGAGACGGGCGAGCTCGATACGATGCTTTACAAGATTGCGGACAACTACGACGAAGAAGTGAGCGTGATGACAGAAGGCTTGACGAAATTGATTGAGCCGATGTTGATTGTGTTCCTTGGGGTCGCGGTTGGGTTCATTGTGATTTCATTGTTCATGCCGTTGGTCCAGTTGATCACCAGCTTGAGCGGTTAGAAGTAGGTCCTGCGAAGTAGGTCCTGCCTGCCGGGCAGGATCAAGATGATTGCGTCCTGCGAAGTAGGTCCTGCCTGCCGGGCAGGATCGTGAAGAGTAGGTCCTGCGAAATGGCACTCACCTTGTGAATTTTGAGCCTCAATGCGCTAGCATGAAGGCCGGATTCGAAGGTGATACATGACGTTCCTGCCCGCACGCTAGCGCGTTGCGGCTCAAAGTGAGTGCCATTGGACCAGCGGCGAGCGATAGGCTTCAAGCCTTTCGAATAAACCCGTGACAGGCAGGAAGCCTATCCCGCGTATTGTAAAAACCAAAAAAAGTGCGTAAAGAACTAGAAGCCAATAGTGGAGGACGAGGAAATGAATCGATCAATTTCGACTTGGGTACGAACGAGGACAGGCAAAGTGCGACGAGGGTTTACTCTGGTCGAGTTGCTCGTGGTCATTGCGATCATTGGCTTGCTCGTCGGCCTCACGGTCCCCGCTGTGTTTGGCGTACAAGCAGCCTTCGAACGTGCCGCCGTCAAGATTGAGGTGGAATCGCTGAGCGATGCCATTGAAAAATACCGGAGCAAGCATGGTGACTACCCGCCTGACGGTAGTTCCTGGACACAGATGGAGAGACATTTCCGCAAGGCATTCCCGAATATCTTGAGCTCCGAATTGGGATTGATGCAAAGCGCTCAGATGGATCGCGCGGAAGCTTTGGTGTTTTTTCTCGGCGGCTTTAGTACAGATGCACAACGGCCATTTACCGGCAAAGGTGGACCGCTTGTTAAGGTAGGCACAGCTTACCAATACAACGCATCTCGCGATAACTCGTTTTACGAGTTTTCAAACGATCGTTTGACATTAGACGACGAGTCGACGTTTGCGGGAGCGACCATTGATGCATTCCCCGTTTATATGTCGCGCAAAAACACGCTACTGGCTGGAACCCCCTATGTCTACTTCGACAGTCGGACGTACTTGGCCAACATCGGAACGGCTTCTGCGCCGATTTACAATTGCTATCAGCCCTCCAACATTGTAACGGTAACTTCCGTCGGCTCGCCACGTGGAGATTTGGGTGCAGTTCGCCCGCACTTGGCTTCGGTTTCAGGGTCCAATAGTCCTATTTGGGAAAACCCAAAGACGTTTCAGATCATTACAGCGGGCAAAGACGGTAGATATGGCGGGCGGCTTGTTGCTGTCGGGGCTCAATGGTTCACTTCGACGGGGAAGTCATATACCTACAACGGAACGGTCATGGCACCGGACTCTGCATCGCCGGGTAAATTTGAGTTGAACGAGAACAATGGGATTTTGCTGCGTCCAGCATATGACAACGCAACCAACTTTACTGAGTCGAAAACACTTGGTGACAATGCGAGCTGACATCAGCCGAAGGGCGCTAGCCCACGGTTTTCGTTGAACCGGACGTGCGCAAACCGGACGCTAGCGCGTTCCGGCTGATTCGGTAGTTTATTTACGGACCAGAGAAAATACCGCACAAAGTGCGGTTCCAAACGGATCATACAAGGGGGGAACTTTCAATGCGAAACATTAAAAATCAAACGCGAGTCGGCTTCACGCTGGTTGAGTTGCTGGTGGTGATTTCCATCATTGGATTTATGTCGGGAATGTTCCTAGTTGCATATCGAGGGGCATTGCAAGAATCGACAACGCTCAAGACCAGAGGCACCATCCAGAAGATTAGCGAAGTGCTAAGTTCGAGGATGGATGAATACTTGAGCTATCCTATTGCAATTCGAACACCCAAGGGCGGAGGAATTCCATCGGCTGCGGTCCCGTTGACCGCAACGGCTGCAACGACATCGGTTTTGCGGGAGCGGGCTAGGTTGCTCGCCTTGCGAGACATCATTCGAATGGAAATGCCTGACCATCCTGACGATATCAAGTTCACGACCTATTGGAAGGGTTCGAAAACACCTGCTCAGTTTCAGGCTCTTCTCGAAGGACGCCTTCCATTTACGGCCAATCCTGGCTTGGCGGTGGCGATTCAGACGGGGCTAAGCGTAGATTCGACCAATAGTCTATTTGTTAAAGGTACATTGACTGCAAGAACCAAAGCATTGATGACTCGATTGTCGGCAAGTGCTTGGAATCCTATCAATGAATGGGACAAGACGAATGCGAATGCTGAGCTACTCTATTTGATTGTTGAGGGCTCCGATCTAAACGGTTCGAGTGCGATTGAATTGTTTGGTAAGACAGAAATTAAGGATACGGATGGCGACGGTTTAAATGAGTTTATTGACGCATTTGGAAGACCCATTCGATGGATACGATGGCCGTCTGGTTTTGCGGGTTCATCTCGATATCACCCTGACATGTTGGATCCAACTCTGGTCGTTGGTGGGAGACTCACAGTGAGTTCGGAACCCATCGATCGGCTGGGTACCGATCCAGGTTGGACCGATTCGAACGGCACTCGGCCACCGGGCACTGGTCTTTCGCCAGTGGTGATTAGCGCTGGAGTCGATGGCTGGTTTGGAATTCGGTTTCGAGAAATAGACCGGTATGGTTCGGCTGCGCCCACAAGTGTTGGTAATTTTGATTCGAGACCCTCCTATTCTTCGGCAGAAGCGCCTTGGACATTATCGGCATATGGACTAAAAGGTTTCACCGATCCCTGGTATCCAAGAGATCCAACCGTCTTCGGAATTCGGATGGGGGAGCTTGTAACCGGCGCTCCAAGTGACCTTGAAAACGGGAATCCTGTCAATGCGTTTCATGCCGGCGATAACATTAGCAACTTCGACGGATCGGCGGTGTCACTATGATACGTAGACTTGGATTATTGATTAGCCGTAGGGCCCACGGTTGTCTATCAACATTCATGAGCCGAAGGGCGCTAGCCTCATCATTACCCACATCTCGGGGCAAATTGGAGTCGATATCTCAATGGATTTTCGCGTTTCCGTTGCGATTTCTCCCCCTCGCCCCTTTTTGGGGGAGAGGGGGCCGGGGGGTGAGGGGTGGAGAGTTGAGTTGCATGCCTCGGGTTCAGTGTTTTGTTACACTTTCTGAAACGAGGCAAGGCATTGAATCCAAGATCAAAAACCCAATCAAAACACAGAGCAAAACCCCTCACCCCCAGCCCCTCTCCCCTAAAAAGGGGCGAGGGGAGCAAGCCCAAAAAATGTGGGTAAAGATGAGGGCGTTAGCCCACGGTTGTCCACTCCGCCCAAAACCGAAGGCTAGCGCCATTCGGCTGATTGTAAGATCCGTAGAGAAGAATCTGGGTAGACGGGATGGCGTTACGCTTGTCGAGCTTTTGACTGTCCTTGCGGTCGTGTCTTTATTGGCCTTGCTTGTCTTGCCGTCCGTTAAAACGCTTTTGACGGATCGCAAAGGAACACAATCCGCGACGTTGGTTCGCAATTTCTTGGAAGCAGCTCGAGCGAGAGCGGTTGGAAGCGGGTTGCCAGTCGCGGTTGTTTTCGAAAGATTGTCATCAAGGCCTGCGGATATCAATGACGATGGCTTGATCAATGACGCTGATTTGACCCCCTTCCCCGTGACCACCAATTCGCGATTGGTGTCCGCAACGGCAACGGATCCGCTACCATCAGGCTCTCCGCTAGACATCAATTTTTTACCTTACAACGCATGTATTCGAATGAGCATGGCTGAACAGCCTATGCCTGTTACGAATGCTATGTTATCGGGGACGGTGACCATTGTTGCCAGAGCGCCCGCTACGTGGACCAGTGGAGCAAATATTCCTCCCCCAGATATTCGCAACCCTACGTTAGGTGCGGCGGACGTCCAGGCTCGCAACTATTTCAGTATTGCTGGCGGTGTAACGAATAAGATTGTGCAAGCTTACTTTGTGGCTGGCAATGAAGTCAGCTTTAACAAGTCCAGCACAAGGCACATGATCATCGAGACAAGTCTTGATACTTCCAACAATGTTTTGTGGTTTACAACGATCAGTAGTTCTGGAGTGATAGCGACACTCGAACAAGCGATACCTTCCAACGAAGTCGAAGGAAATCCGCCCGTTACGATGGCAAGTTTTACCTTGTTTTCAAGACCGCGTCCGATTAATGGTCCGGCGGTTCAATTGCCCAAGGGAACATGCGTTGATTTGTCGATAAGCGGATTTTCATCGAAAGGAAATGTTGTCGGACGAGATCAAAGGATGCGATTTAGTTCGGCTTGGTTGTATGCTACTACGTCCGCCCCCAATGCGTCCGAGCTTCGTCCGATTTATGTCGTCTTTACTCCCGACGGTGGCATGTCTCGCATTTATGCGAATTCCTTGGGAAGTGCATTGATACCGGTCGAAACGGCCGATGATTTCTTTTTGCATGTCGGAAAGATCGACCAGGTAGTCGTGCCGGTATTTGACAATACTACAGCGCAAAATCTCACAGACCCCAGCACCTACGTTGTGCGATTGTCTCCTAAGTCGGGCGCGATCAGCGTTGCACCTGCAACTCAGGGAATTCCAGCATCCGCCGATGTGGGATCAGTCATTGAGTTGACACGGCAAGGTACTTACGGAGCTCCCCTAACAGGGCAGTAAGAAAATGTCTAAGAACATTCAGAGTAGAACCGGCTTCGATCACAACATGGGCCGTAAACCGCGGGCTAGCGCCCTGCGGCTAATCAGCCGCAACGCGCTAGCGTCCGGTTCAGCCCGACTTATGATTCATCCAATTGCGAGCAGAAGTCTTACGACTCCTGCTACCACTTTGAAGCTGTTTCGCCGAAACGGAATCACTGTTGTCGAATGCTTGTTCGCGATGACTATCATGTTGATCGGCTTGATTGGCATTGCCGCAATGGTTCCTTTTGCAGGTCGACAAGCGTCAGATAGCTATCGGATTGTTCAAGCATTAGCGGCAGGTGAGAACGCGCTTGCTGTATTCAATTCGAATGCAGTGTCTACGCCAACCTTAAATGCACCTTGGCAGTTAATCGAAGATGCCTACCCGGACGCCCCTCCTGCTTGGGGATTTCCGCCGCAACCGCCGATCGGTGATTCGAATGCGAGTAGCTTCGAGTCGTTCCCGAAACTGTATGAAGGGGATCGAGCGAACAGCCGGGTCTTTTCACTTTACAAGTACTATTATGATTTGTTGACCTCGTTCCCCAACACACCACAGGGCCAACGAACTCGGGCTGCTGTAGCTCAAAATAGAGCGTTGGGAACTGGGTTCTGTGTTGATCCTATGTTTTGGGGTCAACAATTGCGAGTCCCTGTAGCGAACACCAAATTGATGGATCGCGATTGGGGTAATTTCCGCAGAACACGTTTTCCCTATTATCACGAAATCTATCCGGCGAGTATGGATCCGTTTGGATCTGTATCTGGAGGCAGCTCGACAACCCCTAGGCTATTTCGCGTGACGTTGCATGACCCGAATACACCGTTCGCGACAGCTTACAAGGGATGGATGCGTCTGCCAGCCGCAATTCGTATGGCCACGGTGAGTGGTGGAGACGTAACTAAGATCAGTCCTGAAAAAGACAAAGCTTCGGGCGCATTGCGAGGTTTTCTTCCATCCCAATCACCGGGTGATTCGATAGTTCAGTCCATGGCACCTGAAACGATGCAGTCATGGATTGCAACGTTGACACCATCTGAGACTACGCCGGTCGTTGATCCCACGACGCTGCCGTTGGGGCCTTATGATGAAAATCCGGCTACGCCGATTACACCTCCACCAAACATGCAGTTTTATCCCGAGTCGTATGATTTAGCGGTGGTTGTTTTCAGCCGACGGAACACGACGGAACTGGTGATAGACGACTATCCCACTTTTGCTTCCGATTTTGCGTCCAATTTTGCGGACGATGGGATTACCTTAGAGGGAGAACGACTTTGCGAAGTATTGTCGTTTGGGCCAGAGCATCGCAGTTCGAGCACTTTCGACGTGGAACTGAATGCGAGTGCGAAAGTGAGCGCTAAAATCAAGACCGGTGATTGGGTTATGATGTCGCGATACGTTTTTGATACCCCTGCAACAACTCCCCCGACAGGGCCTATTCGTGAACACCACAAATGGTATCGGATTATTGGCGTTTCCGGAGACGAAGTTTTTCCACGGACTGTGAGGGTAGCAGGGCAACCTTGGGACTGGACACTTCCTGAAATCGCCGTTTTCCAGTCCATCCCAGCTTATACGTCCTCCGCATCACTACCAGACATTCCACCCTCAACGACGGCAGTCACATTGATTCCCAGCGTGATCAACGTATATCAGCGGACCGTTAGGGTCAGCAACTAAACTCAGTCGAGTATTCCCACTCTCCACACACACAACCGCGAGAGAGAGAAAAAAATGAAACAATTAACAAAACACATCAGTAGCTGGACTCGCAAGAGTTCAGTCCCAGATGGAGGTCAGAAGTCTTGCGACTCCTGCTACCGTTGGTATCCTCGTTTCCATCGTTCGCCTAACCGAAAAAGCGGGCTCATTCTGCTCATTGTTTTAGGCATGCTCGCTATGTTCACGCTCCTAGCTGTGGCCTACGTGGTGACAGCAGGTACGTCTCGAACGGGGAGTCTTGCTCTCGCCGTCAAAGCGAGAAATTCGAATCTGACGATCACCGGCACGTCCCGCAACGTAATCAAAGATGTGATTCGAGGTACAAACAATCAAAAGTCACCTTTCTACAAAACAAGTCTAATGGAAGACGTGTTTGGCCCGAATCCGATTAGAACGCAGTTTGGTCCGTTCCGGTCTGCGACGAATTCTGCACGGCGATTTTATGTGCAGAATACCGGCGTCAATTTTGTCAAACTATCGATCACTCGAAATGCGCAGCTCAATGGTCCACTTTCGGACTATGAGAACGAATACAATTCTCGGATTCTAACAATCTTGGAGGGGCCACTTGCAGGGCAGTCGTTCCGAATTCTTAAGTATGTTGGCTTCGTTCGCGGTGGTTTTCAAAGTGGTGCGATTGCGCCCGACCCAAATATGGATACATCTCTTTGGTCAAATCCAAACTATGCAGATTCGCTTGCATCCGACATGGAATACTCGGTTCTGATTGATCTCAATGAAGTTGTTGGATCCGAATTTCCAGGGGAATATATGGACACCAACGGAACGATCAAATCCGTGAGTCTATCGCTGAATAAATGGATCAGCACTTTCGGTATTTCTTCGCTCTTCTATTTCAACAGTACCACGACGAGCTCAACTCTCGGCTACAAACTTCTGATCAATGACGCGCCGTTTAACAGTCCAGGAATTGGGTTGGAAGACATTGCAATAAACGGCGTGGTAACACCATCGACTCCGGGTGGAGTCGTTGCAAGCTATGGAAGCATTGATGGCCAACGTTTGCTCAATACAAGTCGAAAAGTGCCGCTCGCACTTTTGACTCACTACGACTATCTGCAAGATCCGGGTATTATGGCTTTGAATCCGGCGGACGGAACGGTGGGTGTTGATGGTATTGGGAATACATCGCGAGACTGGACTCAACCCACAGCATTTGCTCAGTTCGCATTGCAAGGGGCAAGCAATGAGGGATACGACGTACCTGGTTACCAAGATCCTTGGCTGGCACACCAGTCTTTTGCCGGAGGGACGTTCACTGTTAAGCCTTCTTACCATGACCCAGCTGTAGCGAACTATATTTCGAATTTGTATGGTAATCCGTCCGCGATGAGTCTTGCTCAGGTGAACGAGATGTTGCGCCTCATTGATGCGTCGTCAGCTCGAATATTGAGTTACCTGGGAAAGAACAGCGGGTTCCGTGAAAATGATTTGAGCGTGGTGCGTTTGCCGCAAACGTTCACATGGACCACACCTACCCCTTCTGAAATCCTAACTCTGCAAAACTTTGTACGGAATCAGATTACGGGCCCTTGGGACGTCGACAATGATGGCGACGGTTTCGCGGACAGTGTTTGGATTGATCCGGGAATGCAAGTGGTTTTCGCTCCCGATGGACGCCGCTTGCGACCGCTGGCGGCCATTCTAATCGAGGACTTGGATGGTCGAGTGAATCTGAATACGGCGGGCGACCGTGTTAATGGTAATGCTGGATTCGATGCCCAAACAAATGCATTCTACAAGCGCCCGACCCAGATCGTGCCTCAAGGATTTGGATATGGTCCTGCGGAGATTTCGTTAACTAGGTTATTTCAACCGAACAGCGCAGTTGCTAGCCCTCTGCTGTTTTCTGATGCTAGCCACTTCTCGTTTTTCGACGAGTTGGCTGGCGCTCGCCGTTATAGTTTTCGACCTATAAACTTCGCGTTGGTAAACGATCGGGTACCGGGGATTCCTCGCTCGGTTGCGTATCCTGATCCATCGTTCAGCGCCCTTTCTGAACGCGAGTTCCATTTGGCCACACAGCATAATCGATTGCCTGGCATGCCTGCTGGGCGACGAGGTACATTTGGTATGTCGTATGACCGTTTCGGAAATCCCGCATTCGTAAACCCACAGATTGTCGATGGCGATCCGTACAACGCCGGCGCGAGTGCGTTCGTCGATGAGACCCGCAACGATAAATATGAATCGGCGGCGATGGACAATCCGATTGCTGACGATCCGCTAGGATTGCATGATTTGGAGACGATTTTGCGCCGCTTTGATGAGGATGCAGATTCGTTGCCACCACGTCTTCGCGACAAACTCTCGCAGATTCCTGGTTACAACATTATGGACGGTATTAATCGTGAGATTACGGTTCGAAGTGGCGAGTTGCGCTATCCCAATCTAGCGACGGCTTTGAAGACAGTCGTGCCACGAAATCTTCCGCCACCGAGCGCTGTTGAACTTACTATTGCGGGCGGAGGTATCCAGCGCGCGCTTGGAGAGCTGGCTCCCGAAAAAGCGACTCCAAGTTACTTGCGATACATTCAGATGCTTCATTCGCAACGTTATCGAAACCAGACTTTTCCGCCAGCACCCACCGACGACCCTCTAATTTCCTATGCCGCACTGGCCGATTTGTTTCCTGTCGATTTTGCAAAAGGCTTGCGAATGGATTTGAATAGACCATTCGGAAACGGTTACGACGATGATCTTGACGGTCAAGTCGATGAACCACAGGAGCTTGGGACCGTCGATAAGGAGTCTTATCCAGCAACCGGGTATACAGCCACCGACGGAGCTTACATTCGTGAGGTCAAGCCCGATGCTCGCAAGCTAAATGCGCAGGTTGTTGACTCAAATGTAAATGCAAATGCATTTACAAGTCAAACACGAGGTCGATTGGGTTCGAGGCAGATACTTGCTCGTAATCTCTATTGTTTGGCACAGTTGATCATCCCTCGCGACTTTGAGTTTCCGGGAATGAAGGGGGCAACAAATGCTTTGAACCGTGCACGTATCCGTGCAACCGCCATTGCACAATGGGCTGTCAATGTTGTTGATTTTAGAGATGCAGATGCTGCGATGACTCGATTCGAATTCGACATCCTTCCCTTTGGAACCGGCTCGATAGATGTTCCACTAGGACAGTTACAATCTCCCGCTGGAACAAGTACTGACAACGTGAGATTTTCAAGGTTTGCGTATTGGGCTCCTGATCGAATTCAACATACTGTAAATGGCGTAAATACTGTTACAGGTGCAGGAGTTCCACTTGCCAATAAGAAGTTTGTGGGCGTTGTATGGGGAATGGAAATGCCCGAGCTGTTGCTGACAGAGACGTTGGCAACGCATGACACGCGGCTTAAGGATACCGATATGGATAGGGGCATAGGCAAGACCAAAGCAAATGGAGATCCTGACCTCGATCAATTTCGTTTCCCACTTGCATCGTTGTTCTTGGAGTTATACAACCCGCGTACAACAGACGTTGCAACAAATGCATTGATTCCAGGCGCTCCGTCGAGTCTTTACAACACTGCAACGATGGCCTTAGATTTGGGTAGGCTTGCTCCGCCAAACCTTGTTCATCCTTTTACCCCAACGTCCCCATTGACTTCAACGGATCGAACCTGGGGGCAACAGCCGGTTTGGAGAATTGCCCTGTCTGAGATGTTTCCCGCGAGCAGTACCAATCATCCCCAAGCAAAACTGACTGCGACCACCAGCGCTGCTAGAACATTCGAAACGGTGACTCATCAGTGGAGTACAGAACAAGTGTCTGGCGGGCCTGTGTCTGAGAAGGTTTTAGGTGGTGCGACCAATTTGGATCATGCCAATGCAAATCTTCAGTATATAGAACAGTACGTTGGAACAGGTTTGTATTACGACCTTGCTGACCAGAGCACAACACCACCCAACGGATTTGAACGGTTTATTTGGTTCACGAATACCAGACCGACTCAGTATCAGCTGATCCCCGACATTCTGCCAACCATCCGAACCGCAGGCCGGGAACAGGAGAGTGTTTACACGGCTTCTAACGCCGGTGCATCCTTGGCGGGTGGCTCGTACTTGGTGATTGGACCTAGAGCGCAAACTAGCTTTGGTTCGCTTACCCACAATCAATTCTCAGGTGCTGCATACCCGGCGACACTTACCAAGTTAGCGATGGGCACCGCTTCTGCTCGTCCTATTCTCTCGCCATCGTTTCAAGGAATTACGTTGTCAGGAGCCAGTGTAAATACAATCATGCTCAATAACGTCAGTGCGAATCAGCCTTGGTTGTCTCGAACCAAGACGGCTCAGTCGTTAATTTGCACTACTCCGGCTCCTACGACGGGCGGTTGGGCGACTGCATTTACCGGAGGAATTGGTATCAATATCTCGATGCCGCCACCGGTCGCGGGACAAACGATTTGGCTGCCAGCCAATGTTCCGACGACCAAGCTAAACACAACAGATACGACAGGTGGGCCGCGAACAGATAATTCGGATGGATTTGGATCCCCAATTATGCCACCCGATAGTTGGATCGATGTGGCTACTGCATCTACTTTGAGCAATCTTCCTGACACGCCTATCGACTATTCCAACCCGATGTTAACGGGACGGCTTAATACTGGTACTTATGAAAACGTTCGTGCCGTCTACCTACAACGCCTAGCTGACCCGGACTTCCCGTACGATCCGGTAACCAATCCGTACATAACTGTGGATTGGATGTCGATTGATTTGACCGTCTTTAATGGTGAATCTCCAATCGGTTCCGATCCGAAAGATACACCGATTGCAGTCAAATTCCAGTCTCGATATAAGAATGGTTCATTGTCGCCTCTTGCTGCGGGTCATGACGTCCAAGCTGATAAGGGGATCAGCTATTATTCACCGATGACAGGAAACCTAAGAACCACCGCTCCGCAAACTAGCGTTCCCACTATCTCCATAACAGGCACGGCATCCGTCGACCCTGCGTCTTACTTTATGTTTCAATTGGGGTACGACAAGCAAGCTTATACAGGAAATATTGGAAATAGCGCGTCGACATTTGGTTATTGCAACGCGGGATATTTCCTTGATTCCGCGAACCCATCGAGCCTACCCTCTGCTGCACAGATGGCTCAGCCAGGTACAGCGACATGGAACTTTTTTGATGGCTTCGGTGCTCCGAATGACGCGACGGTTCCGGCGTATAAAGGTGCGCCAACTCGATTGGTTGGGGTGACGTGGTTTAATCGACAGTTTGTATCGCCGTACGAGTTGATGATGGTGCCACTAACGGGACCAAGCCTATTCGGGCTTCATCACTCTGCCTTTGTGTCCGTTCAAAACCGGGAATTGAACAGTTTCGTGCCGAGCTATCAAACGACCAACGCATGGAATGTAGACCTGCGGCATGACGTACCTGCTGTGCTTCCTTTAAACCAACCGAGCGTGCAAAGCTATTGGGCGAAACCGGAGCCTTTGGCTGCAGGATCGGTACGACTTGCCGATTGGCCGTTATTGCTGGAATTCGTCGAAACGCAACCGCCGTTTATCGATGCGAACAAGTATTACCGTCCGGATACGATGTTTTTTCTGTCACAAACAGACCCCTTAGCAGCTCGCTTTCTGAATTCGTTTTTGCCAGCGGGTTACAGTATTCCGGAGACTGGTTCGGGAACATCCGTGGCGATTAGCGAGCCTTACACTGTGCGAGGACCATCTTTGCTCGCACCGTACAATATGAAGCCGAGTTATGTAGCTGCTGGCAAAATCAACCTGAATACGATCGCGTTCGACAGTGCGGGGCATAGCCGAGCGCTCAAAGCGATCGAACATAACTACTTGGCTGGTGAAAGAAGTAACCCGTTTAGCTCTGCTGCGATCGAAGCGAGTTTTGCGACGTCGCGCCAAGGATATGCAACTGCGACTCCGAATAGTTTCTTCACCGTATCGGGCGTGCCGCAGGTGGTTCACCCAGCCATGGATCCGAATTTTCCAACGCGGTTTGTGGGAGCATACCGACCTGCCATGTCATCGAATTTGGCGCCAGCACTTGCTACGAAGCCTGCAAACGAAAAGATGCGGAGCCGATACGGTGTGGAGACTACTCTGCTACGTTCACTCGATCCATCCACGAATACGGTCGATATGGGACCACTTCAGAGTGTTGCTGCGGACAGACCGATGCTATTCCAAGCCACACAAGTTGAGACGCAAGATCGACTCGATGCGATGCACCCCTTTGTGCGAATGCAAAGAGCCATGCGATTACCGAATCTGGTTACTAATCAATCGAATGTGTTCGCGGTTTGGGTGACAGTCAGTCTGTACGAGTACGATCCGATCTCTGGCTTTGGAAACGAATACATCGGAGACACAGGCTTGCCAGAACGTGAACGACAGTTCTTTATAGTCGACCGAACGATTCCTGTCGGATTCAAACCCGGCGAAGATCTCAACACCGACCGCACCATCCTCATGCAGCACAAGCTACCGTAAAGGACTATCAAAAATGAGAAGTCACACAAAGAGGGTGCGGTTGATGCGAAGTCGTACTGCTTGCCAGTCGCATATATTCACTCGTTTCGGCTTAACTTTGATCGAAGTGATGATCGCTACCACGATCACGCTTTTGATGATGTTGGCTCTTGCGCAGGGCTTTAAGTCGCTGAGCCAAACGGTAAGCGAGGGTAGAGCGAAATTGATTTTAAGCGATCAACTGCGAGGCCTGAATCAACTGCTTCGTAGCGATCTTGATGGACGCACGACCGATAGTTCAAATCCGCAATCAGCGCTTTTGTCCGCTGGTTACTTCAAGTATTACGACGGACCGATTTCGGACGCGACTGCCGCCTTGTACAACCATTTGCCGTCGCTGAACCCCGACGACTATATCGAGGGGCGATTATCGGCTAGTCGATGGGGCGACATCGACGATATTTTGATGTTCACGGCCAAAGCCAAGCCAGGTCAAGTGTTTCGCGGAAAAGTGCCTTGGGCGTTATTGATGATCAACGCATTGAATAAAGGTGGTGCGCTGCCATCCGGATTTAATTGGACGACAGCTTGGGAAACGGACGTAACGATTTCTTCCGAGTATGCTGAAATCGTTTGGTTTACGATGCCACTCAATGAATTCAATTCCATCGACCCCAATAGTCCGGACAATATGGTTTTCGACTTTGCCCTTGGTGTAGATCGCAACGGGGACGGAACACCTGATACAGATGGTATGCCGGATCGCATCGCGCTGTGTAGGCGTGTTCTGTTGATTCGTCCCGACATGAACATCACTCCAACCCAGGCGATGATTGGAAGCGCAGTGCAGAATGGTGGGGCCGCTGGTGATTACTTGACCATGCAACCGAGCCAACCTTCTCTTTCGGCGATTAATAGCTTTCGCTACATGATGCAATATCCTTACCAACGATGTGACTTGAGTGTCCGTCCGGCTTCGGTTTCACTTAGCAGCGGTGGTACGTTTGTATCGGTCGGTACAAATTCTATTGAGTCGCTTCAATTGCCGGAAAACCGGTTTGCGCACTATGGATTCCCAGTGAACGGAGGAACGACTCTGCCAGGTCTTGCATTGAGCGGCGAGCCGGCGGCGACAGAGTTTCGCAATATGACGAATCCCGTATTCAACAATATCGGAATGAATCCAAATCTAGCGACTTTTCGGGACCGAGGATTTCTTCCTGCCTGTTTTATGAGGACCAGGCCGGTTTCAATTGGAGGTGGCGGCTATAACAACGTTCCGTTGTTAGAGGAAATTGTTGCCTCCAACGTTATTGCGTTCGACATAAAAGGTTTTGATACTTCGGTAAAACAACTTGCTCATGCTGGCGAGGACGGTATCTGGGGGATCAATAACGTTACCGCCGAAGCTGGTTGGCCAGGGACGGACGATTTGTCGCTAGCCCCGTCGGATCCAGGATACGCAATTCAACTTGTGAACATTGCGAAGGGTGGAGCAGCGGTTGAGGTGCATTCGGGAACTGGTGCCTTTGTTGATGTTGGCTGGGGAAGCAAAGTGTTTAATTCCGTACACCCGAACACGTCGGGAAGCATCAGTATGACTGGACTAACAACGGCGCAGATGGCTACGGTTGCTAAATACTTTCCGTCTAGCCTTAGTCTATTGGATCTTAACGCCACGTCGAACGGTTTGATTGCCGCGACGTCACTTTATGATTCCGGTACTTACGTCGATGCCAACGTGCATCAATCGTATCAACCAGCATTTGATACGTTTACAACGGCTTATGAATTCGATGGCGAGGCACTTTTAAGGTCCCCCAACGGACTTATTTGGCAACAGGGACTTCGCCGATTTGGATTCCCAGTGGCTCAAGGGGCACTGGATATTGGAAATGATGGGGTAGGTGATGACGCAACTGACAGAGAAGCAACGCCACAGATCCCATACCGTTTACCGTCAATTCAAGTAACGATTCGCGTTCAAGACGCGACAGCAGGCACTTTGCAACAGATCTCGATTGTTCATGATTTGACGAACTAATGCTGATCGTAGCAACAGGCCTCGACCTGCGGATTGGATATGCTTTCAGGCTACATGCAGCGAGCGTCCAGCCTCGCCTATTTAGCCGAAAAACCTGAACGAACCGCAGCTCAAGGCTTGTGGGATTATCGCTAGCCCATCCGTTCGGGGCTTGCCCCCGACGGATGCGTTTTGGCGTACTACAAACAATAGGGCGTCCGAACTCCCGTTCTCGTCGGCTTTGCCCGCCTCCGGCGGGCAAAAGCCGAGGGGAACGGGTCGATTCGCGAGTGCCGGTCGTTAGTACGCCAAAACAAGGTTGGTGGGGGACAAGCCCCCGACCAACCTGAAAGGCCAGATCGCAGAACGGATCAAAACTCGCATCAACGCATTTTTCGTAAACTGCTATTTGTCGCATAGCCGGGCAAGCCTGCGGTATTTTTATCCCTTCTTGGCGGCGTCGTAACGTTTGGTCACTTCGTTCCAATTGACCACGTTCCAAAATGCAGCGATGTAATCTGGTCGGCGGTTTTGATACTTGAGGTAGTATGCATGTTCCCAAACGTCCATGCCGAGGACTGGTGTTCCCTCGATTCCAGCAACAGCTTTACCCATCAACGGGCTGTCTTGATTGGCGGTTGAACCAATTTCGAGCTTACCCTTGTTAAGGACGAGCCAAGCCCAACCGCTTCCAAAACGAGTTGTCCCAGCTGCAGCAAATTTTTCCTTGAATGCGTCGTAGCTTCCGAAGGTCGCTTCGATATCAGCGAGCAAAGCACCGCTAGGCTTGCCGCCAGCGTTCCAGCCAATCACTTGCCAGAAGAAGGAATGGTTTACGTGGCCACCGGCGTTGTTGCGTACGACAGTGCGTTTGTCTTCTGGTACGACACTCAAATCTTTGATCAATTCTTCTGCAGTTTTGGACACCAGCGGATTTCCTTCCAAGGCTTTATTCAAATTGGTAATGTAAGCCTGGTGATGTTTGCCATGGTGGATTTCCATCGTTTGAGTATCGATGTGTGGTTCCATGGCGTTGGAAGCGTAAGGTAACGGGGGCAATGTATGGGCCATGAGAGCTACTCCAGAGTTGAAATGGTGGCTTTGGGTTGAAAACACAACGAAATTTGTAATGGTTATCGCAGTTTCCATCCATCCACTGCGACTCAATAGTGTACGCAACCTTGAGCCTTTGCCCAGTGCCAGGAGTCCGAGTTGCATTGGATCTGTCTATTAGTTCTAAGCAAGTCGTTGCAAGTCACGTGTTAAAACGCTAAAACTTTAATTGCTTTTGCTGAATTTCCGTAGTTTCCTCACCTTTCTTGGTTTCCGAAAAAATCATGGCAAGCGTAACCATTCCATCGCAGCAGCGAACAATTGACAATCCATCCGAGATTTCCGAGTTTCTAAAACCGTTTGGGATTTGGTATGAACATTGGCAAGTGGCAGGACGGCTTAAACCCGAGGCGACTGACCAAGATATCTTGTCAGAATATGCACCGGAAATTGAGAAAGTTAAGCAAAAGGGCGGTTTCGTCACTGCGGATGTGATCAACGTCCATTCCGAAACGCCCAACCTGGATGCCATGCTCCAAAAGTTTAACAAGGAGCATACACATAGTGAGGACGAAGTTCGATTCACTGTGTCCGGCAAAGGTGTTTTTCACTTGCATCCGGAAGGGGGCCCTGTGTTTGGCGTGACTGTCGAAAGTGGAGACATGATTAATGTCCCACGCGGCACAAAGCACTGGTTTAACCTCTGCGACGACCGACATATCCGATGCATTCGGTTCTTCGAGGATACTTCAGGATGGACTCCGCATTATGTAGAACAGGGCGTTCACGACGAGTTTAGCCCGATGTGTTTTGGTGGAAATTTCCTGCCTCAAGCCGAACGTGTTGAATCGGTGATTCAACCCTAGCTAGCTACCGCCACAAGCTCATATTACTTGCATTTCGACTATGCCGCAGACGGCGTCGATTACAAGTCGGGCACACATGATCGCTAGAGGGCGATTAAAGCGTGCGGCAGGCTATTGAAAAAGTTAAAATGAGAATTGGAAAATGCAAAATGTTGGGGCCGGCATATCGCCGATCAATTTGTTCGCGGCGAAATTTCGCCGGCTCGCTGCTACGCGGAGGCTCGTGCGGCGGAACTCTACAACATCGTCGGAAAATCAATTGTCACGGCCAAAGGCACTCAACAAAAACTCAATCAACTGTAGTCTTACTTACACCGCTAAATTTTGCATTTTTCAATTCTCATTTTAACTTTTTCAATTCCTCGTCATAAATTTTTCCGACGTCAGTTTCGACAGCATACTCTCCTGCCCAAGTTATGATCGAAGCCCCGCAGACGCTGGTCGCCTCCTTTGTGAAACCCTATCACCATGACGATCACCAAACTCCGAGCGCAGTGTGTCCTTTTGGATATCGAAGGAACGATCTCCAACATACGTTTCGTGTACGATGTCATGTTTCCGTACGCAAAGAAGCACTTGGAAAGATTCTTGATTGAAAACTGGGAATCGACACCGGTCCTGGATGCAGTTCGGACGGTAGCCCGAGACGCCAAGATTCCCTCTATCGATGATTGGCTTGGGCAGGAATGGCGAAAGGGAGCGAGGGCAGCGGTTCTTAAGTTTTCGGAGCATTGTCATCAGTTGATGGCGACTGATAGTAAAGCCACTGGACTCAAGCTGCTCCAAGGAATGGTGTGGCAATTTGGTTTCGAAAGCGGGGCGTTGAGGGCTGAACTGTTCGCGGATGTACTTCCTGCCCTCGAGGAATGGAAAGCGAACGGATTGGATTTGAGGATATACTCATCTGGCAGCGTGCTAGCACAAAAGATGTTCTTCAAATACACAGTGCTCGGTGATCTAACGAACTTGTTCAGTGCTCATTACGACACGACGATAGGAACCAAGAAGGAAGTTGATAGTTACGAAAGGATTGCGGCTGAATCCCAATTTGATCCCAGTGAGATCGTTTTTGTGACAGATGTTTACTCCGAATTGATCGCAGCAAGCCAAGCTGGCATGCAAGTTGTCGCAAGTGTTCGTCCGAACAATCTTCCCCTGCCTGCTGATTTTACCGGGCTTACCGTTACGAGCTTTTCGCAGCTCCATTTTTCGAGTCCGATTCGCTTGTCTGACACTTAGACATTGTTAGTATTACAAGGCACAGGTGTTACTCAGAAGCGGATCTTGCGGGTTAGGGAAAATAGAAAACCCGATAGAAATGGATTCCGCTTTTTTGGATGCTTCTTTCCAGGATGGAACGGCAATTGCTCTGATGAGCATTCTAGATAGCCAGCCGAGAGTGCAAGGATCGTAACGGAAATGATGATCCATCAACAACTAGCTATCGCTGTAAGCTGACGTTTATGCCAGCCACAGACGGGGGCCATGGAGGGGGTTTGTGAATATGAAAACTTTAATTTCTTTGCTTCGATTTTGTATCTTTTTTGTAGCATTCGTGTCAATCGATTCTGCCTGTTTCGGACAAGTTGCATTCGATGTGAATCCGATGGCGCCAGCTCGCGAGTCGAATTCTATTGGCTTGATGAACCAATTGCCGAATTCTCGCATGGTCGAAGTGCAGTTGGATGTGTCGGCATTGTTTACACCCGGCGACGCTGCAGTTATTACAGAGTACACGGTCCGAATCGTTAGCCGACACGAAGACGTTCAGGTTGCTGACTATTCGCCTCGCACAGAAATGCAGTCGGACGTCTTTGGCTCGATGCAAATCAGTCAAGAGGGAGACCGTGTTCGAGAAGCCGCTATTCGCGGTGCAGGTGGTTATCCAGGTGTAGGCACTGCACAGGGCTACGCTTACTATCATGACAACTCGCATGAAACGGTCCACTATGCCAAAAAACCATCCTTGGAGTTAGTAAACGCTGCAGGTACGCTCGAACGTCGTCGTGGCGTTTATTTCAAAGTCCGCCAATCTTCGCAAACAACTCTCGAGGGTGCTCGTCCGTTTCGAATCGTATTCGAGGTGCCAAACTCATGGCGAGCTGATTTGTTGGACGTTACTATTGAGGCCGCTGGCTTGGAGAATTCGCATTCAAAGCGTCCTCGCGTCCTTTACGCACAGCAGTTTGTTGTCGCTCTTTATCAAGAGTATGATGAGAATGCGGCAAACGCGGCCACCAGATATGTTCGACAACAGGAAAGCTTAAAGCAATTTGCAAAGACCTACGCGAAAACAATCGAGCAACGAAGCTATCCAACCCCGATACACAAACTTGGAGCGAAGCTCGACATGTATGAACCTTCGATTCCTCAACAGTGGTTGGAAACGTTGGTCTTCCAACAAGGGGTATCGTACAATCTCACAAAGCTTTCGCATTTGCCCGTCGATGTGCGAGTAGCGATCCTAAATTACCTTGATCAAAAACACTTGATGGAATCGATGTCCGGCACGATTCAAAATGCATCAATGATCTCGCGAGGTGTTTCGCAGGACTTTGTGCGACGCTGATCAATGACCCCGATGTTTTGCTCGGCAGCCAGATTACCCTATGGCACTCGCTTTGAGCCGCAACGCGCTAGCGTGCGGGCGGGGAGTCAATGAATTACTGACAGCTCAAGCCCTCACGCTAGCGCGTTGAGGCTCAAAAGAAAGAGAATGTGGGAATGTCGAACTAATCTTCCAATAACGCAACCTCGCCTAGAGCTCGCGTGCCAACTGCTCTCCACACAGAAGGCGAGATGGATTCTGAAATGAGTTGGATGTGGCCGTCCGCAAAGACACCTTGAATAAGGCTTTGATGGCGCGATCCAAAACCTAGTTCAATATCTTCGATAAAAGCGAGGGAGCCCTTCTTCCATGCGTTCGGTAGTATGGCTGTTGAGCCAAGTGCTTCCGACATCTCGCTTGGCCCCATGCCGGGAGTTCCGACGGACCAGTGATCGATTATCTGTGAGTTTCCATCATGGTCCAAGCCAGTTACACCGGGTAAGAAAAGCGATTCGGCAACCAGCATCGTGTTGGTTAACCCGTCAGTGAAGTCGCGGTGCCGGGTTTGGCTATTCGTATAAAGGGAACCGTCTTGAGATAGGTCGCCAATCAGTGGCCCTGGTCCGGTTTCCGTTCCAACAGTTCCCGACGCGCACCCAAGGTAGGTACAGGGGATTCTGTCTTCGACAATTTGATCATAGGTCGCGGGCGCTCCGGACGATGGACAGCGAAAGACTGTCATGAAGGTTCTCATTCCGGCTATGTTCGGCAAGTACAAATCCCATGGTTTGTCCGGGTCTATGGAGTCTCGGAGATTCTTCTGCTCAATGAACGGAAGGATCTGGCCACTCCAAAGGAATCGATGACTGGCGGGTAATGCTTTTGAGGTCTGGCAGCCGGATGGAAACTTACCGTAAGTATCAGCATGATGAATGGCCGCTAGTCCGATTTGCTTCAAATTATTCGCACATTGGATGCGTCTCGCAGCCTCGCGTGCAGACTGAACTGCTGGCAACAAAAGTCCAATAAGGATACCGATGATGGCAATGACAACTAAAAGCTCGACCAGGGTCATTCCAGCTTGTCGGCGATGGATGGTTGGCATGGTTTCCCTCCAAAGAAGACTCACATCGAAAACCACATTCTACAAGCATCGCAGAAGGTTTGTCAAAAGTAGGTCCTGCCTAGTAGGTCCTGCCTGCCTCCTACTAGGCCGAATCTCTCCGAAGAAGCGAATTGATTGAAAACTGTAAATTGAAAACTGTAAATTGAAAAATCTAGTTTCGATTGCATAAATGCGATTAATTTGCATTTTGCATTTTGCAATTATCAATTTTCATTCGTGTGCCTGTCGTAGGTCCTGCCTGCCGGGCAGGACTGATTGCCGTAGGTCCTGCCAGCCCGGCAGGCAGGATCTACTTGATTACGCTTCGAGATCGAAACCAGCGTAGACGCCACTCTCTTGAATCGGCTCATGCATGGCCGCTCCGGACAATTCGCGTCGCACCAGCATTTCCCAACTCTCTTTTTCAATTTGCAGGATTTCCGAGATATTCTCTAACGACGGAACGTCTAGAGTTTGAGCCGACTGAACCAGTAACTTGGTCAGAAAGATGAATAAATCGGATTGCTGTTTTGCTAGCTCATGTTTCGGATCAACGATTCCTTCGAGCAACTCCGTAAAGATATCTTGAATCAAGATCACCCATTGGTTGGCTTCCTCGGCATTCCCTAGGAGCCAAAGGTCTCGCACATAGACCGTCAAGCCGTGAGCTTTTTGAAGCAGCAGCCATCGCAATTTCGCGGGTGATGCAGACTCGACTTCTTGTGTAAGGAATGCGGCGTTATCGATCATGTGGATTGTCGCATAATTGGTTTTAAGTTTTCCGTGTCACGGATCTTCGGAATTTTGAACGCAAATCCGCTTAAAAAGGCGTGATCTTCGCAACTTTTCCTAAAATCGCGATGATTCAAACGTTAAATTCGTATCGACTCGCTAATTGCTCGACTATCAGCTATTATTTTAGTAGGGCAAAAGCTTTCATGCCCATTCAGCACGATCATGATTTGCGGTGTCGATCACTACACGGGCCGTCAACCGTGGGCCCTTCGGCTAATTAGCCGGAACGCGCTAGCGTCCGGTTAGGCCCGATTTATGATCGAAGCTTGTTTTGCCGTTTTAACTTTCAAACCGCGATTCCCGAGTCATGATCGACGCCGAAATTCAGCAAGACTCAAAAGGGTTAACATGCGAAAAGTGTACGCTTCTCGGCTAACGCCACCAGTAAAGTTTCTCGTTCCCGGGCTCTGCCGGCTCTGCCTGGGAACGCACTGCTCCGGAGGCTCCGCCTCGCTCCGCCTCGCTCCGCCTCGCTCCGCAATGCAAGCGAACCACGTATTCTTGACGATTCGGCAGGCAGAGCCTGTAAGTCATTGGGTTCCAAGGCAGAGCCTTGGAACCAGTTGGTGGCGATCGGCGAGAAGTGTCGAAGAATTTGCATTAGAGCCCGGTCCCCGTTGGTACTTCGCTTTTTTGCAATTGACTGATCGCGACTATGAATTGCGATTCCATTCCGTAAGCCAATCGAATAGTTTTCGGCGTCACTCGACCGTCAACCGTTTCGTACTTTTCAAAGAACAATTCGACAGGGTCCGTTTGCTTGTCCGAAAACACTTCGATGACCTCAATGAATCCGGAATCGGGCGAAGTGTAAACCAATACATCAAAGTCACTTACCGTAATGCGTGTAACATCGAAGAGCAGTTTGCGACCGACGACGGGATTTCGTCCCAGATAGACTGCCTCACCCATCAGTCGCGGCCCAACTCGATTCCATTGTTGCCAAATGCGCATCCCCATTAAAGCGCCAATAGACGAACGCTGTTTGATCCATTTCGGCCAGCCCTGTAGTGGATGCAAGGTCTCCGTCTTGTCACCAAGCCGAAGCATTAGATTCGTATCCGACAAAAGCATCTCAACAGTAAGGTTCTCGCCAGGGATTTCACCGTTGATTTTCCAGGACTCAGCACTGTCTTTCCAATTGCCGTGGGCAGACTGCAAACCAAGAATGCGATCCAATTCGACTCTGTTGAAGTAGTAATTTGAGAAACCTCGTTTCTCAACAAACAAGTCGTCTACGGCGTCCTTTTTGGTCGGTTTAATTTGTTTGAGAGATTCAGGTTTGTCCTTGTCCTTGTCCTTGCCTTTGGGAGCGGGTTCGCCTGGAGCGGGATCTCTTCCACCAGGTGGCTTGCGGGGTGGCTGCTGCTGATGTGATTCCCCTTTGATGATCTCCTCAAGCTCGCTCGCCAAGTGCAGGTTTTGAAGTCGAATGTAGGTTTCTTCTACGCCGCTTTCATTTCGGAAGCGAATCGGAATGCGCCACTGGTCCGGGTAGATGCCGAGGATATTCTTGAGTTGGTTGGTCGTTGCAACATCTCTGTCCCCGAGTCGTAAGATTTCGTCACCGTAACGAATACCACGCCGGTATGCGTCACTGCTTTCAAGAATATTTGACACAGAAACTTTGCCATTGCTTTCTGTTGTTACGGTGAAGCCTAAAGTTGCATGATCTACAACCCGTCCTGAACGCAACTGTCCAAAAAAGTTCATTGCTTGCTTGATCGAAATAGCATATCCGACTCCGACATTCACTCGACCGCGTTTTTCAAATGAACAACGACCGTTGATCCCGATCAGCTCACCGCGGATATTGAACAGCGGCCCGCCTGAGTTTCCTGGATTGATGGCCGCGTCTGTTTGAATGCAATCACTGTATTCGAGAATGGTTCCGCTCGGATATTGGTATCGCCGAACTCCGCTAATCAAACCATACGTGACCGTCGGTTGAAGATTCGTGGCCAATACAAAAGGATTGCCGACTGCAAAGCACCACTGGCCAGTTCGGGCTGTGTCACTATCTCCAATCTCTGCGACAGGAAAATCAGTCCGTCCCACCATTTTCAATACCGCCAAATCGCCGGTCGGGTCACTCCCTGCGACCACTGCGTCGTACATCTTTCCATCATTGAGTCCGCATCGCATTCGATGCCCAAACGGGCTTGAAACGTGGAAGTTGGTCAGCACATAACCGTCCGGTGAAATGCAGACACCGCTTCCGCCACCTTGGCCATCAGTTCCATAAACCGCGACGGTTGAGCGAGATGCTCGTTGCATTGCATCAATGCGTTGCTGCTGAGCAGCCAGCACTGCATCACTCGGATTGGGGGCGACGGCGCTAACTGCGGGTTCCTCGTCGTTTGAGCCGAAAGCGCTCGTCGCAGATTTAGATAAACAAGAAATCGCCACGAAAGCCGACAATTTCAATACTCTTGAAAAGTCAACTTGATACGGTCGCAGTCTGGTCATCGTTTGAGCCTTGGTTGTTTCCATGTGACTTCCGTTCCTATCATGAGCTTTGACCTGCAAATGACCGCTAGCTTTGTTTTCTTTTCTGGCTTCAATGGGATATCAAGATCGGCGAAGTCTGCGGTATGAATTAAAAGCTGTTCTGAAATTCTTTGATCATCTTGCCATACCTCGATGTTTAGGTCGGATCTTTGCGAACCGTCATCGGTGCGTTCAATCCGGCATTGGAACGAAGTAAAACCTTCTGGAACACGAAACACAAAGTGGCCTGGGCTCGGAAAGTAGAGGTCTTTATCCGCGGCCAGTGACGCTGGAAGTGGAGCCCGTCCATTCACAACAAATCGTGGCGCAAGAGCCCGATCTAGGCTTGCGATCGGAGTTTTGAAATCGATTTGTCTCTCTGTGACCGCTTCCAATGATTCAACTTCGGAGAGCCATTTGATGTTGGCCGTCGAATAATTGATGCTCAAAATTTTGGCGATTGGGATAGAAACGGATTGGCCAAGTGGGGTACGCAGTTCAAGAACGTTAGGCTTCAAGGTTAATGATTCCGCCATCCAAACAGAATGATCGGTTACTCGGACTTCGATTGTCGGCTTGACCCGCTGCAATTCGCGTTGAAACCATGCGAGTCCGAGCAGTTTTTCGATAGGGATGTCTATTTGTTGACCGTCAAGATCGAATGTAATGCTTGTTTCCTGCACTTGCACGATCACCCCGTTGATTCGGTCGAGGCTATTTCCCGGACGCAGAACAATCAGGGCATCCGCATTCGTTGTCTCCAGGATTGCACTCTGCCAAGCATTGGCTATTTCTGGCACGATTGCTTTAAGACGAGCTGCTTTCAATGCTTTCGATGGAATTTCGACTTTGTTCCCAGTCGAATCGCTCAACTGCCAGTCATCACTACTTTTACCGGTTAACCTATCCCCAAAAGCCCTCGAACCGTCCATCATAAATAACTCAACAGGAGGCGATTTCTCATGCCGTTTGTTAGCAAAACTCACTTGGTCGATTTCCGCTGCAAGCTTTTCAATCACTCCATTCTCCGTTTTGACAACCACACTTCGTGAATCCGCCGAGACGAGTGAACCGACAACAGGTGGTCCACTCAACATGGAAACGGTTGCGTTTAAGTTCGTGAGTGCGCCCTCTGGCTTTTGGCCAAACAATTCGGCTTGCAAGCTAAGAAAGAGGACAAATCCAAAAGAAATTGCAGGCTGGATCTGAATTCCCCCGTTCAACAAATAAACGATGGTGCGACTGCAAAACAAGTTCGATTGCCGTTGTCTATTGAATAGATGCATGATGATAATGGTAGTACGAAGGATAACCATTGTTATTATAACGCAATGACCACTTCTTCGGTGCAAACAGAATTGTTGACTCTTGCGAAAAGCGACCGATTTTTAACATGAAAGCTGCTTATTTTCGAACAACTGGCTCTCCGGATGTTATTGAATTCAGTGATTTGCCAGATCCGGCGTGCGGGTCTGATCAGGCGATCGTGAAAGTTGGAGCGGTTTCAGTCAACCCAATTGACACCTACATTCGCAATGGTGCAAACTACTGGCCACTACCTAATCCGTATATCCCTGGTTGCGATTTAGCTGGTGAAATCGTAGCAATCGGTTCCAACGTGAAGCATCTTTCCGTAGGCCAACGGGTTTGGGGAAGCAATCAAGGATTGATGGGACGTCAAGGAACCTTTTCGGAATTGGCTGCTGTCGATGCCAAATGGCTTCATCCCTCGCCTGAATTCGCTGACGATACGGAAATGGCAGCTATCGCGTTGGTCGGAATAACTGCTCACTTGGGATTATTTCAGCATGCTATGTTGCAACCTGCTGAGACAATCTTTGTTCGTGGCGGGACAGGAGGTGTGGGCTCCATGGTCGTTCAGATGGCAAAAGCTATCGGTGCGGTCGTAATCACAACGGCTGGAAACCAAACCAAGATTGCAAAATGTAGAGAACTCGGTGCTGACCACGTCATAAACTACAACGAGGCCAATGTTGCCGAGGAGATCCGACGAGCCGCTCCCAATGGAGTGAATGTGTTTTGGGAAACACTCAGGGAACCAGACTTCGATCTTGCGGTAGGTTCGCTAGGCGAGGAGGGACGCATGATTGTCATGGCAGGACGGGACGCGAGGCCCCCATTTCCTGTCGGACCTTTTTATGTCAAGGGCTGCTCGCTGCATGGATTTGCAATGTTTAAGGCGTCCGCCAATCAACAACAAGTTTGCGCTTCCGATATCAATCATTGGATGACGTCGAATATCCTTAAAGCACAAATCGACCGCATCTTGCCATTGAGCGAAACCACGCAAGCACATCGGTTGCAAGAGGCGAATACCATCGAAAAACAAAGCATTCTGTCCGGAAAAATCGTGCTTACAGTCTAACGAACACAGCCCCGAAGGAATTGAGGACAATTCCTTCCACGTTGTGTTCCGATTCACGTCCGGAACTACGTATCGTTGGCCAAGCTGCTACTGATTTCAACGAGGTTATAGAGTCGTCCTTGATTGCAACCGGGACAATTCTTGGCCGCTTGCCCCCATGCTTTTGGCGTCCCCAAGTTGCTTTTCCAAAACGGCCAAGTTCGACATTGAACTGGACGCGATTCGTACACCGAACAAGTTCTCGTCTTTGGGTCTAGGAAGATACAGTCGCCATCCGAGTATTCGACCAAACTCGTCTGCGTTCCAACTCTACGTGTAAACTTGTTCTCAAACTCCTCCAACTGATCAGCCATCCCAATCGCCGATGCAAGCGACAGAATCTCTGTTTCGGTGACCCATACATAACCGGCTGTAGGACCGCTACAGCAATTCCCGCACTGGGTGCATTCAAATGCAAGGCCACTTGAATACCAAGGGGCTGTTCCGGATTCTTGAATGTTGTTCGTTTTCGTCATAGCGAGTAAGTAAGTCCTGCCTGCATGGCAAGACTTCAGTAGCGAGAGTCCTGCCCGGCAGGCAGGATTTCAGTGCGGAGTCCTGCCCGGCAGGCAGGACCTACTGTGGACCTATTTTTTGATGGCGTAGAGTGCTGCGTAAGAACGAATATACAAAGTTCCGTTCGAGACGATAGCTGAAGCGGTAATCGCTTCGTCCATAGCGATTGTGCTGACGATCTCGAAGTCCCTACCAGCCTTTACGACGGTGAAGTGTCCGTCGTTGGATCCGAAATAGATGTGACCATCTGCGTACATGGGACTTGTGCGGTGCTGGCCAGTGTAGGTTCGCTTAAGATAAACTTCTTCACCCGAAGCTAATTCGACGCATTGAAGAAAGCCGTCTTTGTTAAGAAGGTACACAAGTCCATCGACTACAAGCGGAATGGAAACGTCAGGCGTTTTAGGCAAGTTCCACGCTATTGCAGCCGATTTTTCCGAACTGTCCCCTTTCAACTCCGAAGCTCTTATCGCAACCGCAGGTCCTGCCTTTGCGGTTGGGATAATGATCATGTTCGATTCGGGTGCGACGCATGGGGATGCGACAAAACGAAACGTAGTATCGTTGGGTTTCGAATTAAGCTTGGTAGGGCCGTTAAGCATTCCAAATCGCCAGATTTCTTTGCCCGTTTCTAGATCATGTCCGGTCGTGCAATCAGCACCATGTGCAACTAAAAATCTTACCTTTTTGTCGTCGTACATAAATGGTGATGCGTATGAGTGCTTGCACTCAAATTGAGCATCAGTCACGCGGTCCACTTCCCAGACGGTTTTTCCGGTTAGCTTTTCGAGTTTGACTACTTTGCCGGTACGAGTCTGATCTTCGCGATTCATTCGTCCGTGAATCAGTTGCAGATACAGCGAGTCGCCATCCAATACCGGAGTCGACGTCATTCCGAATTGAATGTCCAGTTTGCCAAACCGATCACCGACATCGAACTTCCAAATTTCTTGGCCATCCTTGGAATAACAAGCGAGTACACCTGTACTAAAGAAAACCCATACGTGCTTTCCGTCGGTCGATGGAGACGGTGAAGCGGAATTTCCTTCGCCGGAGCGAGCGTTTTGATTTCCAGTTCCTACTTTTTGTTTCCAGATTACGTTTCCATCGGTTGTGTTCAAGCAAAGCAAGACGAGATCACTATCATCTGAGCTGGTCGCATAAATCCGATTGTCCCAAATACAAGGTGTTGCTCCCGCTTGACCAGGCATCGGCGTTCGCCAAGCGATGTTTTCAGACGTGCTCCACTTCGTTGGAATATTCTTTTCTCTAGAGATCCCGTCGCTTTTTCCGCCACGCCATTGTGGCCAGTTTTCAGCATTTGCACCAGATGCAAAGAGGATCGCAACGAAAAGGCCAATAAGTGTAAATCGCATAGAGTCGTCTCATGATCATGGAGAATTCGAAGGTTGCCAATTAAACTATTATAGCATTACGGCAGGGACTCCAAGTAGGTCCCGCCTGCTGGGCGGGACTTCAAGTAGGTCCCGCCTGTCGGGCGGGACTTTGCGACTCGAAAATTTTGAGCCTCAATGCGCTTGCATGAGGGCCGGATTCACAAGCGATTCTTCGCACTCCAGCCCGCACGCTAGCGCGTTGCGGCTCAAAGTGAATGCCATTTGGGCTTAGTCGAGTTGTGCACGCAGGGTTTTCGCTGCTTGCTCTGGCGTTACTGTGTTGATAAAGCAATCCGAGCCCCATTCAAAGCCAGCTACTTTACCAAGCCGGGGAATGACCCTTAGCCTCCAGTGATGTGCTTCTTCGTTGCTATCGCCAAAAGGGCTGGTTTGCAAGACAAAGTTGTATGCAGTCGTCGGGTGAGCCGCCTCAAGCGCTGCAAGTGTTTTCTTGGTAACAATAGCGAGATCATCACATTCTGCGTAGTTGATTTCCTCGTACCTGCTCCTGTGAACCCTTGGAATTATGGAAAAACTGTAAGGGAATCGAGAAGCGAACGGACAAATTGCAACAAAATGTTCTGAACTGTAAAGGATACGCTCTTGTCGTTCTTCCTCTTCGTTCATCAACTGGCAAATGTAGCAACAGCCATACTGTTTGTGATGCAGCACCAAGCGATGATTGGCTTTTTCGATATCGCGTGGCACAAAGTCGAGGCTGATCAACTGACTATGAGAATGGTACAAAGATGCGCCTGCATCGGCACCGTAGTTCTTGAAGATTACAGCATACTTAAGGTCTCGCTGGGCTCGCCAGTGATTCAGGCGCCGACGATAGGCTTCGAGAACGACCGCAATGTGTTCTACCGATAATGCGGTAATGCTGTTTACGTGCACAGGCGATTCGATGATGACTTCATGTGCACCCGTTGGTATTTTACGCTGAAATAGGTGATCGGCTTGTGCCGTCTGAATTTGCGTACCTGACTTATTACCGAATGCGCTTTCGGAAACGATAGTAGTCGGACTCGCATGGAAAAGGGATTGGACATCGTTTTCTAGAAACGATTCATGTCGGAGGATTGCAGGAAATTTGTTGGGAACAACGCGAACTTGCCATGGCGCACGAAGCCTTTTTGTAGACTCAACGTTTCGATTTGTCGTTGTTTCGTCGGAATCAAATTCGGGTAAGACGAGCGTTGGTTGTGGCGTTTCCTGCTCATGGCCAGAACAAAACGGGCATTCAATCATCTCGTCAGGCGCGTTGGATTGCGAATGACGATACTGGTCGGGACGATCTTCACGGTTGGGTGCGAAAATAACCCACCGATCCGACAACCAATCGTAACGCGTTTCGTTCATTGCAATGGTGCCCCTTTAGAGTCTACCCTCAATTACTGCCAACTCGCGAGCCCGGCGGTAGACCGATTCGTAGGCGGTTGCGCTGTTGGTCCACGACCAATCCTGCTCCATTCCCTTTCGCACTAGTGTATCCCAAACTTGGGGCTCACGGGAATACGTATCCACTGCCCGTAGTACACATTCCTTAAGTGAATCGAGATCGTAGTTTTGAAACGAAAAACCAGTAGCTGAGCCAGCAGCCAAGCTTGCTTCGTTTAAGTTATTAACAGTGTCGATCAATCCGCCCGTGGCGTGGACGATGGGCACCGTTCCATACCGCAAGCTGTAAAGTTGATTCAATCCACAAGGTTCATATCGGCTCGGCATGAGAAACATGTCGCTAGCTGCTTCGATTTTGTGTGCTAAAAGATCCGAGAATTCAAGCCGAACAGCAACTCGATCCGGGCGACGACGAGCCAACTCAGAGAGCGCGTCAGCAAATCGCTGCTCGCCATTTCCGAGAATGACCCACTGCACGTCCAAGGTATCGACCGACTGTTCAAGTAGTGGCTTGACCAGATCCCAGCCCTTTTGTTCTGCGAGTCTGCCGATAAGTCCGAAAAGAGCAACATCGATGCGTTCCGGAAGACCAACTTGAAGTTGCAAATCGCGCTTGCACTGCCTTTTTCCAAGTTGCCAATCATCGACACCATACTTTTGTACTAAATTGGAATCATTGCGAGGGTCCCATACGTCATAGTCGACGCCATTGACAATCCCGGCGATGCGATTACCTCGAACTCGCAATGAGCCGTCCAGCCCACAGCCATGCGTTGGCGTTTGGATTTCCATCGCATACGATGGACTTACTGTGGTCACAAAGTCGGCAAAGGCGATACCTGTTTTGAGAAGGTTGAGATCGCCAAAAAACTCCATTTGTTGCCAGTTAAAATACTGCCATTCCAATCCGGTCAATCCCATATCGTGTTGCCAATATCGACCTTGGTAAGCCATGTTATGGATGGTCATCACCGAGGCTGCGTTTCGATACCAAGGAAAACCGCGAAAGTTGGTTTTGAGGTACGCAGGGATTAGCCCGGCTTGCCAATCGTGGCAATGAATAATGTCCACCGGCAGACGCAGCCGTTCGATCGCCTCGACCACGCAACGAGAAAAGAAACAGAATCGTTCGCAATTGTCACGAAAGTCACCACGATCATCGCCGTAGAGTTGGTCTCGATCGAAGTAAAGCGGTTGATCAACCAAATAGACATCGACTGCGCCGTTGCCAATGGTCGTCTTAAGAATACGCGCCGCCATCGATCTGCCAGCCATGTCAACTACAAACGAGACATGCGTGTCGACCATCGGTAGGCCACAAGCCATGGCCCGTTTGTATGCCGGAATAAATAGACTGCAATGATGGCCTTGCTCCGCCAACTTGAGAGGCAGGGTGCCACAAACATCTGCTAGTCCGCCAGTTTTAGCAAACGGAATCGCTTCCGCCGCAGCTATCACCACATGCATGCTTTACAGTCTTCGTCGTTGGAGGTCATTGGTTGTCAGACTATCTCAATTGGCCAAAAGTTTGAAAGCAATTCGAGATTCCTGACAAATAGCATAGCAGATCGCACTACGAATCGTGCTTCAACATCTTGCAGTAGTTGGATTCGCAAGAATTTAGTGCATTCCTGAATTCTTGCGAATCCAGCTACTACAACGTAAGCAATGTCCGGTTTTCCCACAGCTAGTTATCCGAGTGCCGCTCGTGCAAACATTTCGATTACCCTGTCGCATCTTTGTCAACACCATTCGTGTCGAATTTACAGAAATAAATCTATTAAGAAATTGTTGCCAAGTTGATCTTGGTTGAGACATAATCCAGGGACTATAATCCCGCCCCCTCATCCTTATCGAGTGTTCAGTCCTAACAACGCAAGGTTTACCTCGTGCTTTCGATCCGACCGACAGTTGCCGAGCATGCTTTTTACGTTTTTGGAAGAGCCCTTCACCCCGAGCTTTTTAGTATCTATCGAAGCCGATTGATCGAACGCAGCAAGTACTCCGCGAGGATCGATATTACCAGCGATGGCCATCTCGTAACTTTTAATTCTCGTTCGGTGGTCATGACTGAGGTCGTTTGTTCGGCCAAACAATTGCTACCACAGAAACGGCGATTGATGGGCTCAAACCTCAAAGGCAAGAATGTCGAGCAGTTGGATCGCAAACAGGGCGTGACCTATCGCACGCAGTTTGAGATGGAGCATGTCGCTACGGATATGTTTTGGATGCTCCAAAACCAATTGCAATCGAGCCAGTGCGAAAACGAATTGGTTCATTCCTTTGATTCTAGCGGACGCATTGCGTTCGGCGCCGTCAGCTTCGTCCACGTCGAAGAGAGGGAACGGCAACTTTTAATCCAAGCGTTTCATACCTTTCCTGACGATTGCGCTATCGTGAAGTCTGTTTCGACGTTTACGGCAGCATTTTGATCGTTGACGCTCGACCCCCATGGCCCCTTTGGCCGTGGGTGAAGGAGACAGCGGCTAAAGCAAAAGCCACGCAGCTCCCTCATTCCCCGCATCCGGTCGCCAACGGCGGCCAGATGCGGGGAATGGGAGAGGATTTTTCATCTGTGCTTCTTAGCTTAGCTTAGCTACCAGTCGAGCTGGTTGGGGTCTCAATCCCGGACTTGTTTGAATGTCCTAATTCTGTGGGGGGAGCGGCTGCGGTGCTTGAGGTGGTTGGCCTCCGCCAAATGGACCTCCATTACCAAAGCCAGGTATTTGGAAGTTTTGAAGATTGGGGAACTGTGGCAAGTTTTGCTGGACTCCTTGCTGCATCTGTTGCATTCCTTGTTGCAACGGTCCTAGCTGTTGTGACAGCGGTCCAAGTAGCTTTCCAATTCCCTTTTCTATTTGTTTTTGCGCTGCGCCTTGAAGGGCTGCAGTAGCCAATTGTTGGCCGATTGATGCGAAACTACTCAGGTCCATTTGTGGTCGCTGAATGGTTCCGCGAACGGGTATTTGAATCTGCTGACCTGCCAAAGACTGCAATAACGGTGTCTTGTCGACCCAGTCCTTCAAAATCGGGACTGCCGCAATCAGTTCAAGCTGGCCATCGATCCCCACTGAACCTGAGGTGTTGATGACCACGTCGCCCGCTTGGATCTGCATATTCTTGTGAGCGACGCGACCTTGTTGCACATCAAATCCGATTTGCTGTTCCGGCAGTTTAAGCCATGTCGTCTGTTGCCCTCCACCGTCAGTAGCACCCGCGCCCTTACGCAATGCACGGACCTGCTGGACTAATCCCAGTAACTGATCTGCTAACGGTCCAGGTCCGACGTTGGCTCCGTGTACTTGCAATTGCCCTTTGATTGTTTGACGTTTCATATCCGTCGGCACGATCAGGGCTTGTTCGATTTGCAAGCTCAGGTTGCCCTGAACGCTTGCCACGTCCGCAAGTATCGGGGCTACGTATTTTAGCCAGCCCTGGCACATCTGCCGTGTAATCGCCACATTGTCGATGACCTTTTCTGGGCTCTGAGCTATGACGATGGGATCGCCTGCCACATCTCCGTCGAGATTCCATCTCAATTTTCCTTGAGAGACAGGGATCTCTGCTCGTGAAAGGAAGTGACCGTTCTCAATTTTCAAAGGAAAGTCGGCGGTTCCAATTTCGATTCCGACGATACTGGCGCTGTCCCACCCGATCTGTGATTTGGCTTGCAACGATTCGGCCCAATTGCCGCTTTCACTGGAGGTCCATGATACCTCGACAGGCTGAGTTCTTTGCCCCTGAACCGTCAAATAGTCGCCTGTCCAAGGACGAAGTCGTTGCGCAACTCGAGCTGCATCGTACGTCATGTTGCCTTGCGAGACCAGCATCGTCTTCTTTGCTTGAGTGGTCATATTCGTTTTGCCTGCGTAGGCGATCCACTCAGTCATGAGTTCCGCTTTTGGAATCTCTATTTTGCCCGTGGTAACTTCATAGCGACCGTCGACTACCAGTTTGGCTTGTGGTTCTTCCCAAAGTACAGACGGTGAGCCCGATCGGTTTGAGACAGTGTTAACAAGTTGTCCTGATCCTTGAGTCGGGTTCGGAGTTGAAGTTTTTTGTAGTACGCGAATATTCTTGGCGTCTGAAATCAACTGCCAAGCAAGTTGTTGCGGATCGACTTGCCACACGATTTGGCCGGTGATGTCTCCCTCAACTGTCATATCGCTCGAAGAACCGCCAGTGGCTGTTTCGAATTGCAAGGCCGACATGAGGCGGCTCGGGTCAATTCGAAAGCCCGCTTGCCCTTGGCGAGCCATTTCGCGATTTGGTACGGCGGCATCTTTGGCTTGCAATGCAAACGATTCCGATTGAACGAGCAAATTGTCGACCTGCAGGCGTCCGATGTTTTGCGAATCGATTCGGCCATTGAAATTCCCAACCATCCGAGACTCTCGAAACGTAGTTTCACCGCTCTTGACCATGAACGGTTCGGTAATAAAGTTAGCTTGTGTGACTTCCAAGTGAGCTGTGTCTAAGGCCCCGCGGGCGTCTAGTTCGCATTTGCCTCCCAGCTTTATGCCAGGATCAACTCCAGCAAAAAGTTGACCACGGCGTTGCCATCCTCCGAGATCCCCAATCAGTTTAAGTTGAATACCGGCGGGCGGAAGTTGAGCCACCCCGGCAGCTGCACGAACCAACGAAATGGGTTCCAATACTTGAGCTGAAAGTAATTCGCCGGTTGCCTTAAATGAAGCCTGGCCTCGATCGATTTGGATGATTCGCCCCTGGTCAACCCTGGCTACTAGGTCGAAGTCACCGTCCCATGCTGGTTCGTCGAGTTGGCCGTACTTATTTACTACTCTTACTGGAGTCGTTAGGAGCTTGCCATTTGCAGTCAGTCGATTGCTGCCGTCCTGTTTCCATACAACTTTGCACTCGGCTGATCCACTTAGGCTTTCGACGGGCAACGCAAACCACTGCGAGAGGCGTTGCTGCATCTTGGCGAGATCAAATTGACCAGCGAGTTGCCCGTCTTGAAGATCTCCATTACCCTCAATTTTGCAAAACTCAGCTGTGCAATCGGCTTTGAAGCTCGGCTGGCCTTGGCTGTTCGCTGAGACGTCAACGGAAGCTTGAAGAGCCTGATCCCACTGCATTTTTGTTCCTTGTACATTCGCCTGTAGACCACCTAGTTGCATTCGATAGTTAGATGTCGGAGTTGCCGCACCGCCTGTGACATTCGTTGATTTCCTTTGTGTCGCAGACAGACTCGCGGTACCAGCAAGCAATTGGACTTGGTCCTGCATCTGAACGAGGTCCGGCGCGACCTGAATCAATCTCGCCAAGTCTACGTTGCCTTGAATTTCGAAATCGGCGTCGTTGATCCACGGCTGAGTCACTGACGGGATCATTGGTGGCCAAGGCATGTCGGCGTTGGCTGCCAATGCACCAATATCACATTGAAGCGTTGCGTTTTGGGTCAATAGTCGATTCTGGTTGAGCTGAACGTGGCCACTCAGTTTGATCTGCTGGAGACCCGCCCCACGCTTACCGACCAGAGCTGGAGCAATAATTCGAAGTGAGTCGATTTGGGCAGTCTGAATCTGAGCTTGAATGTTGTTGTTGCGAATTTCGATGTCGGCCTGAACCGTTGCAAGGCCTAGCAAGCGTTCGATCGGAATCTCCGGAAGTCGACGTTTCACCAAACTGAACCACTGGAGCGGCAGTCCGTTGGTTGCGATGTTCATCTTCATAGGAGCCAAGTCGTTGGTTGGAGCGTTGGATTGGTCGGCGATTGGCTGAGTGCGAATCGTGAATTGCCCGCCCATGAGAGATTCCCCCGGTAACGATGCAGTTTGTTGCACCAATCCAATCAGGGTCATCGGTGGAATTGGCTGCTCCTTGGTCGGAAGCGGTATGTCGGCTTCGCTAACCTTTAAGTCCCAAGAGGTTAGATCCACACTATCTCGCAAATGTACGATCGCGTCAGCGATGCGAATCCGACCTGTAGGCAAACTCGAAGGGACCGTAGTCGTTCCGGTATTAGTAGCAGTAGTAGTGGATGACGTAGTGCTGGACGTTAGAAGTGGCTTGATGGCTTCTTCGATATTCGTTGTGCCAGGTTGCACGTCGACAACTGCTTTTGCACCTCGAATCGTGATTGTTCCTAGATTCTTGTAATTCGTTGCCAGTCGGAGAAGATTAAGATCGGTTTCAATTTCCTCAACTGTGATCAGATCCGCTTCCTTGTCGTCGATCAATCGAAGTCCGTGAACTCGAATTGAACGCAGCCAGCCTCCTTCGATACTCTTCAAGTCAATGCGCATCGGGGCTATCCCTGCGTTGCGATTGATCGTTGAAACTATGAGGTCGCGGTTGTGTAGTGCAATTGGTACACCCACAAAAATGGCCGCGATGAATAGAACTAGGCCGCCAACAAGAATGTGGCGTTTCTTAAGTCGTTTGCGCCGCCCAGGTTTTGCATATCCATATTCGGCGTTGGTTTGTTGCATCATATTCCGAGTCGTCCTTCCATGGAGATTTCGGTTCCACTGTCGAAAGCCATCAAATCATACCTGCGTACAGCTATCGTCCTGGAGTCTAGAGAAATGAGTAACGCTGGGTCGAGAGCGAAATTTGCGAGAACGTAGTGGATCTTGTTAAATATCCGA
>JAYTVL010000589.1:0-11405 GCA_043744075.1 Pirellula sp.
AACCCTCGTAAGATCGAATAGCAGCTTGCGGCGTACGACGGAAAATTTACCAACAATTGTCCCGACCACCCTTGACACCAAACTATACATAGCAGCAGCCCCATTCAAGGTCTGTCTAGAGAACAGAATCGGTGCTATTGTAGCGAGTCCGATCGTATTGGTGGATACGGGGGGCGAAAAGCGAAAAACTCGCTCATGCAACGTACGATTTACAACCACATTGAGGCGTATGCTAAGGACCGATGACAAATCCCTTACTATCCATTTGCATCCCAACTTATAATCGCGGTAGCCTCTTGGAATTGTGTCTAGCTACAGTGCTACCACAAATCGCGTTATTTGGCGAAGAGGTCGAATGCGTTGTCTCTGATAATGCTTCGTCGGACAAGACTGCAGGGATTGTCCACGAGTATGCCAAGCTCTATCCTGTTGAGTACTTCCGCAATGACGAGAACATTGGAGGTCTTGCCAATTGCACGAAGTGTGCGAGCGAATTAGCTCGAGGTGAATACGTCTTTTTGATTGGGGACGATGATACCCTCTGCGCCGGTTCAATTGACAGTATTCTAAAGATGCTAAGGAGGCCGGATGCTCCGGATCTAGTCGCATTGAACGTGGGTTATCTTCCCAGAGAATTGCGTCCAACCGCCGGGGAAGCGCTGGGCGGAATACGGGCCAAAACCACAAAATTGTTGCGAAGTGCTCCGGTTGATGGCATCACGGACTTTTCAAAACTACTGGAAGGACCGTGTGCGGATTTCACTGCCTCGTATTCGGTAGTTCTGCGCCGATCCCTTTGGATTAAGTACTTCCCGAAGGCATGTTATGAAACGCCTTACACGTCAGTTCGTACGACATATTCCCACGCTTATATTATCGCCAACACCATGCCGGGGCGGCTAGCTGGAAGTATTGCGGAAGTAGCCGTCATGATCTATGAAATGCCCACCAATGAATTTAGCTGGGCAAAATACCAAGCTCTAAACAGTTTGATTCATGCCACACAATTGTTGGATCTATATCAATCGAATGGCGTCCCAAGACAAGTGCTTAAACCCTACTATCTCTATCAGTTGAAAAATCGCGGCGGCGATCTAGGTGAGTTGATTTGGAATCGAAAAATTGAGGGCGGATTTTTTCGGGCCGTTCAATTCGCTTGGTTGTTGAAACGCTTTCCGTTGCAGTTGACAATTGCATTTCTGATTGCCATGAATCATCCGAATGCACCATGGATACTTGCTTCATTTACCCGTCTCCTAATGCGAATCAAGCAGCTAGCCAAGCGAAGATAGAATTTCTTAGTTGATCGATCAAAATCGGCCTCGATCATAAGTCGGGCTGAACCGGACGCTAGCGCGTTCCGGCTGATTAGCCGAAGGGCGCTAGCCCACGGTTTGCGGCCCATATTGTGATCGACGCCTCAGAATCTTCCTACGAACTTGTAAGGAAGCTTTCGGTTGCGCACGCGAGTTTGATGGACCCACTTTCGCCAACGAAGTATCAACCGGACTGCTTGGGACTGAAGAAATGGGAATCGAGTTAGTTTTTGAATAAGCAGTCGGCTACGAGACCCTTCCTCGAAATCATTCGCGTTGCTACTCAACGAATTCAAGGAGTTCGAACTCGATTCCGACGCGGCTTTGAACCATGTCTGAGTATAAATCCATTGTTGAGGATTTCTTGGCGTCACTGGCGGGTCTGCAGTTGCAACTGAAAACGTAAGCCAGATTTTGTCGTTCAATTGGCCAACCGAAATGAATCGTTCCGGCGAATTAGCGTAATCGTATGCTTTCCAAACACTACGAGGAGAATTGAGAGGAGATTCACACAGCCAAACGCGGTTGACAGCAAAACCGGATGCAGCATAAAAGTCGGCGAACAATGTCGGTGAAACGCAGTAGAAACCGTGTTCTACACAATTCGACGATGGCGTTAAGTGAATGACTCGGCCATTTGAGCGAACCATTCGAACGCAATGCCGTAAGCCCGCTGCAATGTCGAACACATGCTCCAGCGTTCCACTGTCGAGAACCAGATCGAATCTATTTTGAAGTGCTTGCGGAGTTTCTGGATTGTTCAGATCGAAAATGACTTCCGAAGATTCGTAGTCAGAGTAGTCGACTCGAACAATTTCATCGAATCCCAAACTCTTTAACAACCAATCGTCGGAAACGAAGCCTTGCTTGGAAAGAGATGGTTCTCGATGTAGTTCGACCGGAATCGAAGCCAGTCTAACGCCTTGTTCAGCGGCCATCGCGACCGTCTCATCGGCGGTAACGTAGACGTGTTGTCTCCCAAGCGTAACTATGGAACCGGAGAACGGTCGCCTTGAAGCTTCGGTCATCAATAGATGCACGGCCGCCCTCGCTAAGCCCATGAAACACTGTCTCCTCAAAAGTTAGATTGTTGGTTCGCTTCTAGTGCCCGTCATACGCAATGATTTAGCATCGTGAGAATTGTATCTTACGACTGGCCAATCAGCTCGTGTTTTCAGTGCTTTTGGAACAAAGAACAAAGACTCAGAATCTAATCCTTTATATGTTTTCCGTCATTGACTGTCATTGAGCGGTTGAACCAATTGCTGCGGTCAGATGCGGCGTGACGCAGACCAAAAATTGACGGAACGCCACCATCAACGGTAAAGACAATTACATACGGAAACCGGTCGACCAAGGCACCGCGAAAGTCGGCTCCAATGCGTCCAAACGACTCCGGACGATCTACAATCTTTCGAGTCGCGGAACGCACATTCGAGCGAAAGATGCAGCCAAGTGCGGCCGCAATCGAGTCGTATTGAGAACAAGCGTCGCAGAGGTCAGTCGCAAAGAGTGGATGGTATCGTTCAGTCGCCATCGACCCGCCGCCAAACTTCTTTGGCGTCAATCGCTATGCTGGGGTCCTCAAGCATTTCCTTGCGCCGCCGTTGCATCTCGGCCAGTTCGTCTAATGGCAAGGTCAGCGGTGCCGAAGTAGCCAAGTCGTCCCAAAGCGCAGTTACAATTGCAAGTTTTTCGTCAGGCGGCAACGCATGTAACGATTCTTGAAGTGTCATAGTTGGATTCCGTCATTGCGAGTAAACTCACAGTATACCACGGGCGGGGCCAATAACGAATAACGGCAAAACGTCAGCAGCAGGAGACCTTCCTGTTGGGACTATTTGACGGCGGCTTCTCAGACCGTCCAATGATGTAGCTATAGTTCTTTTTACCGTCTCGTTGGGGTTGAATCGGTAGATACTATTCGCCATGAGGTAGAGGTTGCCAGAGACCGATGATGTTGTCTTCGCAATCCTTGACTTGAGCATAGATCCCCATTCCTCCAACTTCGGAAGGGCCATGCACGATCGCCCCGCCCGCATCTACGACCTGTTGTGCACGCTGCGAACAAGATTCCACTTCGATAACTACGACAGGCGAACTGCTTCCACCACCTTCCCCACGTGGGTAGCTTCCGCCATTGATCCCGCCAGCATTCTTGGGCATAAAATTCTCATCCACTTCGGTGGTGATGACAAAGGTATACGGCATATCACCCGGCGTAGGCATGAATTGCCACCCGAATACCTTGCTGTAAAAAGACTCCATCCTCTGCTTGTCGGAATAAGGAACTTCGAAGTGGCAAACACGATCCATAATGGGGACATCCGTTAGCTAACTTTGCAAGAAATTTGAGACCTAACGCGACAGCATTGTATCGGATTTCTCTCCCGAATTGCTGAGCGGGCGCGAAGTTTAAAGTGGAAGGAATTGTCCTCAATTCCTTCGGTTGCTGCCCTGACTCGGGAATTGAGGACAATTCCCGCCACGATGAGAAGCGTCTCGAAGAACGATGACTGAATACCAACGATGGAATTGAATTTAACACCGAAGCCAACGAGTTTGTGAAGGAATTAATTGCCCAAAGCAAGTACGAAAACGAAGAAGAAGCAGTTGTTGACGGTATCAGACTGCTGATGGGGCGTGACATGACTTTCGAGAGCCAGCATGCGGCTTTAGACTGCATGGATTTATTGCCCGCGATAGATGGGGCGCCATTGGGATTCGCTTTTGGGATCACCTCGCAATTCTCTTGGATCTCTTCCTAGCGAAAAAGGATCTGTGCGATTCCCTGACGTGAGTTGACCGCTTGTGGACGGCAGTGTATCTGGCAGACCGCCGCGTTGAATTTTCGCCGGGCTACGTCCGGATGATCGAGACGAGTTTAGATCGGACAAATCGTTGATCGTACCTCGATCTTCGCGGGCATCTCCGATCATCAATTGAGAACCGCTGCGGTTCCGATTTGCGCTTCCTGCTGTGCTCCGATTTGAACTCCCGCCAATTGAGCGTGCAAGTAGTTTCTCGCTTTCAGCAAGCCTCTGTTCCAATTGCCCATTTCGAACCTCTAGTTCCTCTGCCCTTTTTTTTTGGGCACGAAACTCGGCAAGCAGGCGGTCGCTCTCCAACTGGTACTGCCTCATCGCTTGGCCACCCGGAAAACGTTGGCAGCCTGTGAAATTAAGGCAGACAAGAACGAACATCAAAAAGAAAACGGGTGATGGCAATCGATTCACGCCATAGAGCATGCGTCGTATCGTTTTGGAATTCGATTTCCGGCTTGCCATAAACATTGGGAAAAGCTGTCTAAATCCATGAACGGAATAACACAAATTTGTTCTTCGAACGAATGCAAGGCATAGCAAAAACATGCGATTCAAAGAAAGCCCAAACGCTGCAGGAAATCGGCAAGCGTCTAAGGCACATTAGGTTCCACGCCGCTCCGAATTAGGTGGGGAAATAAATATTAGGTAGGAAAATGGAGGTAGGAAGATTTAGAACAAACTAGTCTTATTTTCCTACCTCAATGTTCCTACCTCTTTTTACAGTGCCGCAGCGAGTTATTCTTGCTTGCCAAAGCAAACCACACTCCCTTTTTCCGTTGCAATCACCAGTCTGTCTTCCGCTATAGCTGGCGAAGCAAGAATCTGACCAGGCAATTGAAAGGACCATGTCTCTAAACCTGCCTTTATATCGAGAGCATATACCATACCGTCAGTCGAACTAACCCATGCTCGGCCGTCGCAAATAACAGGTGAACCGTCCGATTTCTTCTTGAGGACCGATTCCCAGAGCATTTTTCCATTTTGCAGATCAAGGCCAAGAATGCGACGGTTTCGCGTCGCAACCACTGCAATGCCGGTTATTTGGTCGTTCTCGAATTTGCCTAACGCGGCTGGAGAAGATCGGATGTCGCTGGACTGAGATGGCTCAGTAAACGTCCAGACGACTTTCTCCGTCTCAACGTCAATCGCTAATACTACTCCAGGTTGTGTTGCCACGATGGCTATCTTTCCAATGACACTTGGAGTGCTCAACGTCGGGGCTTGAAGTTGCACGCCTTCGCCGGTCGATTCTCCTTTGATCAAGTCGATCTTGTGCAATCTCCCATCGCATCCGCCGAGCAAGGAAAAAGTTTTCCAAATCGTTGGCGAAGATCGCAACTGGTCACCTGTCGCGTAATTCCATTTGGGGTGGCCGGTTTTCAAATCCATCGCGAACATCGTACCTCCATCGCTTGTGACGAGGACGCTGTCGCCGAAGAAATTGGCTCCGGATGCAATCTGCTGTTCGATATCGTGAGACCATAAATCCATACCCGTTTTTGCGTCCAAGCCGTAGATCATCCCACTGAAATCGCCAATGACAATGCAACCTTGGCTGGCAGCTGCCGCCGTGACGAATCCATCTTTTTTCTTTGTCGTCCAAACTGCTTTACCCGTAAAAAGGTCAATGGCATGGATCGTCCCTTCAAAGTCTCCGACAAATACTTTTCCATCTGAGATAACGGGTGTTCCTTCGAAGCCGGATTTTTCCGAGCCGGTTTTGTATTGCCAAAGAATTTGTGGCTTGACAGGCAGCGTGCTGTCCGCAGTCGCGGTCGACGCAGCATTTCCGCGTCCAACGGGCCAATCGGTGCACACTCCAATAGAATTCTGGTTGTTCCAAGTGAAAGCTAATCCAATAATGAGAATCAACTGAAGAGCGATTGAGTTACGAAGTTTTTCGCTAAGAGAAAATTGCATTTTTGAATTGTTCATATTGTGGATGACTATGTCTTTCACTGCGGATAATTCACGCAGCATTATACTCACTCGAACACATCTGTCGCGGTTGCACTTGGCCATTTCGCAACTCTAATTTTCGTTCAGAATTGATCTGGATACACGACTAGACGGTTTGGTATCGTTCGCGGCGTGTATAGTTGCATTCAATGGCCCAGGAATGGATTCCGTGGACGACAATCAAAAGGTCACACAATCGACTCGAATGGGGCTTTACCTCATTCCGCTTGCGATTCCGCTCCTTCTTGGCTGTGTGGATGGACCTTTGTATGAAATGAAAAAATTAAACCCATTCATCCGAAGTCAGTGGAAAAAAGACCGAGAACGTGGCCCTGTATTCTCTCAGCGCGTGGGCGAAATGCGGCTGCTCGGACGCCGATTCCCTTCGATGCCGCCGGAGGAGCAGACAAAATGGGTAAGTACGATAAGCTCGGTTGTCCAAACAGAGACTAGCTCTGAAATTCGTCGCGAAGCTGTTCTTGCTCTTTCGCAAGCGACGCAACAGCCTGGGGCTACCGAAGCGATCATGAAGCTGTCGCAGGACAAAAATGACAAGGTGCGGCTGGCGGTGTCTCAGTCTTTGCGCAAACAAGTGACGCCGGAAACCACGCAAACATTGTTAGCGATGGCGACATTGGACAAGAGCGAAAGTGTTCGGCTGGCTGCCGTGGAGTCACTGGGTTCACATAAAACGGATGAGGTGAAGCAGTTCTTGGCAAAACAGCTTAGCGACCGATCCCATAATATGCAGTATTCAGCATCGCTGGCTCTCCGCGATTTCACTGGTAAAGACTTCAAAGGGGACATCCCCATGTGGAAGCGCTATCTAGACGGCGAAAATGTGGAGCCCCACGAGCCTACAATCTACGAAGCAGTACGGCCATACTTGCCATTCTCAAGATAGGCGTCGATCCATCAGAATCAAATTAGGCAGCGTTCGCTGAAAGTGTTAAATAATTTAGAGCAGAGCCTGCAAGTCAGTGGGTTCCAAGGCAGAGCATGGACTGTGCGACAAATAGCATGTTCGATATTTCTTTCTGATTTCTTTCGAGTCTTTTTTGCTCCGAACAACAATAGAGTTAACAATATCGCTAGCCCATCCGTTCGGGGCTCGCCCCCGACGGATGCGTTTTGGCGTACTACATACAATAGGGCGTCCGAACTCTCGTTCTCCTCGGCTTTGTCCGCCGGAGGCGGGCAAAGCCGAGGAGAACGGGTCGATTTGCGAGTGACGGCAGTTAGTACGCCAAAACAAGGTTGGTGGGGGACAAGCCCCCGACCAACCTGAAAGGCCAGATCGCAAAACGGAACAAAACTCGCATCAACGCATTTTTCGCGCATTGCTATTTGTCGCACTGGTGGCGGTCACCAAGAAGTGTTAAAAATTTCCGATTTTTATGACTGTATCGGCCACGGCGGTAACGCCGATAGTGTGACTTGGCGATCTGTACCTTGAAATGATTCGAGAGAGATTGGTACCTAGGGACTATGCGGCTGCGGTTTCGACGAGTTTATTCTAAGCGTTTTGTTTTGCTTTCATTTAGCGTGCTGTCGATTGCTGGCAATTTTGCTCTTGGCCAGGACTCAGCAAACCTTGCGATTGGCCAGGATTCGGCAAGCACCGTCAAGAAGCCTAATGGCTTAAGACAGGTCGATTCACAAGGTTCGCTTAAACGTACTACACCACAACAGAGCCCTGTCCCGCCACCCCTTTTGGATTCGAACCGATTCGAGTCTAGGCAAACCGAACTCCGTCCAAAAGTTAGCGATCAAACCATTCTGAGAGACGACCTGCCTGCGGTGATCGCAAGTGACATGGATCGGTTTGAACACGAATCCATCGAAGAAGCGGAACTCTTCTCAGCTCTCGCGCTAAAGGTCGCGACGGCGAGCATGTCACATGTTTCCCCGTTTTTCTGGTGGATGGCTGCTCCAACAAGCAACATCTTCCCTGAATTTGCGGACGAGGTGTTGTCGATAGAACCCGATGAAGGGTTAGTCGAGAAGGTAGCCGTTGTTGAAATGGATCGAGAAACAAGCATTCTTTCAGAGGACACAAGGATAGATGTATCGCCCAATGCTAGTTTGATTGCTGAAAAGTATGACGCGACGGAATCCAACGCAGTAGAATCCAACGAAATAGCTGGGAGGGAGTCGCGAGAACCGGCGCCGCGCAAGCCAACACCACGTACCATTCGCACGCCGTTCGAGATGGAACCAGAGTATACGGAGCCTGTAACGAAAAACACCGGTGCGAAGGGTCCGTTGAATCGTGAGCCGGATTCGCAACGAGACCAAGAGGAGCCGAAACTAGATCCTCGGGGAAACGGAGACGATCGCGACCAGCAAGGGATCGATGCAATTCTCGCATCGAAACCGGAAATACGTCGTCGCGAAGTTCGAATTGACGACTCAGCGAGAGAGGGCATAAATACCGCGCCCATCATACAAAGTAAACCGTCAGACCCTGTCTTAGCCAAGCGACTGCAAAGAACTGAGGCATGCCTAACACACTATCTCGACAATCATCCAGAGTCCACTTCCGTGCGGTCTCCTTGGGCTGTCATGCATGCAGTGTTGGCATTTGGCGGTGACTATGAATTGACGCATGGGCAGGGGCGTGTCAACGCGATCAGTTGGATGTGCCACAATGGCACTTGTCGAACACAGCGTATGTTCACGCCCAAAGGCAAGGGATTCACGCCCAACGTTGGCGACGGCGTGCAAGGTCACGAAGGCCAATTCTTAGCCATTCTAGCCCAATGCGATGTGCCACTAAATTATCCAATTCAAATCGGCTCGTCGAAATATACAGTCGAGGACCTGGTTCGATACGAGATGGCTACCTGCAATGAAAAATCGGAGCTAACCTTCAAGCTGATCGGTTTGTCGTACTATTTGGATTCAAATAAACAGTGGCGTGCCAACGACGGAAAAATATGGAGTCTCCAAAAGCTAATCCAGGAAGAACTGTCCCAGCCGATCGTCGGGGCGGCATGCGGCGGTGTCCATCGATTGATGGGATTCTCGTTTTCTGCAAAGCAACGCCAAATTCAAGGGCAACCGCTCAATGGACAGTATGTGAGGAGCGCCAAATTTGTTCGTGACTATATCGAATACACTTGGCAATTGCAAAATCCCGACGGTAGCTTCAGCACGAACTGGTACGAGGGACGTGGAAATGAACCCAAGGACGAACGAAAAGTTCAGACGTCAGGCCACATGCTAGAATGGCTGATGTTCTCGATGACAGATGAAGAAATCAAGAACCCACGCATCGGCAAAGGAATCGACTTTTTGCTTTCCAAGATTTACGACCAACGCGACTACAAGTGGCCGATTGGGCCACGCGGTCATGCAACCCGAGCAATTGCTCTCTACCAAGCCAGGACAAAGGAAATCCTAAGCAATCCGAGTTCCAACCTGCCAATTCGTTCGGCGGCCAAGCCCGGACCATCTGTTCCGTTTCGAAAATGACTGTGTTCCGCGAAGCAAGGTTGTTACAATGGAGCGATTCCGTTGCCCACCATTGCTTCAACCCCTCGCACACTCATGAACCGAAAACTTCGCTTTGCTATTAGACTATTCCTTAATTCTTCGCTGCTCTTTGCAGCCACGATTGCACCATTTGTTTGCGGCGCAGATCCTGCCTCGTCGGACGGAAAGTGGGACAGATTCCGTGGTGAGAATGGGTTGGGGGTCTTGGCAAAATGCCAAGTACAGATCCCTTGGAAAGAGTCTCAGGTGAAATCCATTGCGTTACCCGGTATTGGCCACGGTTCGGTTGCCTTGTCCGGCGGCAGGGCTTTTTTGCTGTCTGCAGATTCGAAAGACGCAACACGACACGTTGTCGCTGTCGATATCGCGAAAAATGCGATCGCCTGGACCAAGTCGTATCCATCAGTCATGCATAAGTTGCACAAGTTTAGTTCTTACGCTTCCTCCACTCCCTGCACCGACGGAGAACGCATCTATGTCGCTTGGGCTGATCCGGAGAATGTTGTAGTTAAGGCCCTGACGCATTCAGGGGACGAGGTGTGGACGCGAAGTCTAGGACGCTATGTTTCGCAGCATGGGTTTGGCACTTCCCCGATGTTGGTGGATGGCAAACTCATCTTGCTCAACTCCCAGGACGCGATGGAACTTCCAGCCGGAGTCGAACCGGGCGAGGATAGTATGATTGCCATGGATTGCAAGTCAGGTAAAACAGTTTGGCAAACGGCACTACCCACCAGGATGGTTTGTTACGGTGTGCCATGTGTAAGACGAGTTGGATCGCAAACCGAGTTGGTTTGTAGCACGACTGGCCAAGGCATGTTTGCATTGGACGCAGACAATGGTTCTGTGTCGTGGTCGCATGATTGTTATAAGCTGAGAGTCTGCTCATCATCTCTTTTGCTTGGAAACATTCTCATTGGAACGCAGGGTAATGGCGGTGGCGGTGACAATCGCGTAGTTGCCTATAATATCGACTCAAAGAAAGAACTTACGTTTGACCTCAAACCAGCCTTATCACCGTATGTTCCAACTCCAGTGTCTGCCGACGGTTTGTTGTTTTTGTGGAGCGATAAGAGTGCATTCGTCACATGCGTAGATTTGGCGACGGGTACAAACCTTTGGAGCAATCGCATCGGTGGCGACTATTCAAGTTCTCCCGTAATACTTGGAAACAAATTACTAAACGTATCACAGGATGGGGTTGTGAACATTTTTGCGGCGAGTCGCGAATTTCAAAAACTCGGATCGATCGAAACGGGCCATCCTGTGCGTGCAACCATAGCTGCCGACAAGGAACACATTTTCTTGCGAACTGAATCAGAACTCTTAATTGTTCGTTAGCTGACATCGAAGCGCTTGAACGAATCGAAAGACAAAACTAATGATTGATGTATCTCAGCTTACACCTACTGCACGTAAAGACCTTTCACGAGGGATAAGCATCGATATGTCGCCCGAGGCGTTAACGCGCAGAATTGACATCGTGGACGAATTAAGGGAATTTGCAGAAGAGTTGGCAAATGCAAAGCGTCTCGGTCCATTGATTTGCCCCCAGCCGCTTCCTGGTTTCGAACATCACTGAAGTTCGGGACGAAGCGTCTTTGATGGTAATAGTTTTAGTCCATGAAATCGCGGGTTAGGAGGTAGCGTTCACTGGCCTTGTGCCCGATGAACGCAAAAGGTTTGGTGCCCTAGGCTTTGTTTCTAAAGCCATCCATCAATAAAAGTAGCTTAGGCTTCCAGCCTGAGATTCCAGGATTATCACTCACAGGCAAGATGCCTATGCTACGTTTTGATACAGAGCCTA
>JAYTVL010000590.1:0-3307 GCA_043744075.1 Pirellula sp.
GAGGGGAGCAGCTGGATGTGGATCGGTTGTCGTTCACCGGCTGCTTTCGGATCCTGCAATGCCGGTTGCCCGAGTGCGATGGCGCCACATCCTGTTCGCTGACGCAATGGTACGAGGCCTTGCTGGCGGAGATGCGCGGAGAGAAAATCGGTCCGCGTCGCAACCGCGTCAATCCCCGTGTCATCAAACGCAAAATGTCCAAGTGGAACAAAAAGGGACCGCAGCACCGGCGGCTGAAGCCCTTGCTCAAACACTTTGAAGATTGCGTAGTTATGAAAACATGAACGGTATTGGGGTTAAACGAGTCGCAAAGAAGTTCGGGAATTCTCGATTCGCGTTAGTTAATTCCTATTCTTCGAACCGCTCGTCCGTCGATACCGTACTTCTTATCAGCGTTTGTTGCAGTTCAATTTGTGTCAATCGCTGGGGTCGGTGAGAAAAGTGACCATTTTCATCGCGCCCTCCTTTTCGGCTTTTGGTCCACCCCTCGTCTCAGAAGCGTCTATCATGTCCATTCGGAACTTGATGCTAGGTCGTTTTGGCTGGATTCTTAGTGGAATCCAACCTTTTTTGATTGCAACTGTCAGTCTCTCCATTCTGGCGGTGTTTGCTGGATTTTGGTATTTCGGCAAGGACGCATCGGACGAACCTGACTTCCTGGGGCGATTTCGTGGCGGTACGTTATTGATAGCCGGTGGGGGAGAAATGCCACCGATCGTCAGTAAACGATTCTGGGAACTAGCTGGCGGTCCAAATGCGAGACTCGTCATTATTCCCGCCTACGAGGCCACTCGTGAGGACAAAAAAAGGCTGAAAGACGAATGGCGTAGCTGGCGATTCGCATCCATGCGAGTCATTCAAGCTACGTCACGTGAGAAAGCAGACGATCCAGTTTTTGCTGAGACAATCAGAAAAGCAACGGCGGTTTGGTTTAGTGGGGGCGATCAAACATGGTTAGCGAATCTTTATGCGGGCACCGAAACAGAGGCACGATTGCAAGAGCTTCTTGATCGAGGCGGGATCATTGGCGGGACATCGGCTGGTGCTGCGATCATGACCAAGGTGATGATCGAAGAAGGGAAAACAGTCCCAAAGCTGTGTCGTGGAATGGACCTGCTCAAAGACTCCGTTGTCGACCAACATTTCTTCTATCGAAACCGAATGCAGCGAATGGCAAAGACTCTCAAAATCGAACCGAGCCTCATTGGCTTCGGGGTCGACGAAGGAACAGCGCTCGTGGTCCAGGTATCAAGCGGTCGCATTGGTGTTCTTGGCAAGTCGTATGTGATGGCATGCATACCTGAGATCGACACGGACACGCTTCGACTAGAAGTCTTAAAGCCCGGTATCGTAATTGACATGGAAGGACTGCGAAGTTTGAACGTCATTGAAACGAACGAAGCCGAAGAGACTTAAACTTAGCCCATAGCATCGATATTCTTTTTCAGTTTTCAGCAAACGATACAATAATGCTCGGTTGTTTCAACCGAATGAGCCGGCAAGCCCATCCGTTCGGGGCTCGCCCCGGGACGGCCCCCGACCAACCTGAAAGGCCAGATCGCAGAACGGAACAAGGCAAGGACACCGATGGCCTTCAACTTGGACGTGCTGATCGAAAAGAATCGTATTTCCGTCAGATTCCTACTTACACGCTGGAATGGGCCATCGCTTTCGCGTCTTGTCACGAGCCTTTTCTTTACTATCTGATTTCTCGGATTGAACACGTTCGTACACCGAAGTGTATATTGTCGACGTCTGTTACGGCGTTTTGACGGGCTCAGTTGGCACTTGCCTCGAAGCTGGGACTGTCCAAAGCAAAATCTCGTGGTAGTCAATTTCTTTGGTCTTTTTTTCTGGCTTCCAATCACCCATGTCGTGTAGGTTGGAGACAATCCGCGATCCCGGCTTAAGTTCACTAAGCAATTTTGGCCTCAGCTTCAGGTTTACCCAAGGTTGTAGATATAGGGCAACGACCGTTGCGCGGCTAATGTCGGCCTCGAAAATATCTCCGACCTTAAACTCTACTTTCCCCTCGACTCCCGCCTTACGCGCATTTTCCTTGGCCAGCTTGACCAGAGCCGGGTCAATGTCAATGCCCACGCCAGTCGCTCCGAATTTTTTCGCGGCCTCGATTACAACGCGTCCGTCGCCGCAACCGAGATCGAAAACAACATCTCCTTCTTTGACATCGGCCAGCTTCAGCATCCTCTTTACGATTCTTGGAGTAGACGGCTGATAACTTGAATCTGGCTTGCGAGCCGGCGCATCCACCGCAGCATCGGAATCGCCCTTGGCCGCAACCGGGGCGTCCTTGGCTGCAGCCGCCGCGTCCTTGGCTGCTGGAGGTGGATTCTGCGCGGTTAAGAATTGCGCATTTGTAAGACATCCAGACAACACTAAGATTGAAAGCTTTTTCAATTTTGACATGATTTCACCGTTGGGCAGGAAGGTTTCTTTGCATACATCGGCTTATAAGCTAATCGCTCTGCCCAATGTTTGTCAATCTAGGAGTTCTCATCGACGTATTCGTCAATTGAATCGAAACGATCAAAAGCGAAACGATCAAAAGCGCCATCCAGTGCATCAACGCAATCGCCATCAATAACTTTTTTGAGTTGTTTGATAGACTGGGAAGTACGCACTCGCTTTTTCATCACTGCGCTACCCACCAGATCCGACTCCCTTACCTTGGTCCGGTTCACCCTGCGCAAGAATAGGACCAGAAATTGGGCAAGAAGCAAGTATGATTCTCCGAGTTAAGCCTAAGAAAATCGACACTTCTGAATTCGATGAACAACCATTTGCAGAGCCGTGCGTTTGCCAAAACCTGTGAACCGCGTCGTCGCATACGTTCGCGTTGATGCATCACGAAACTGGAAATCGTTGTGGAAAATTCCAATGAACCAAGAACACTCGGTTACCAAACTGCTTCAGCAGTTGGAGCAAGATCCATCGAACGCATTGCGGCAGTTGTGGGATCGATTAATCGGCCGGCTCATCTCTGCTGCAGACAAACAATTGCGCAATCTGCCTAGGCGTGTTGTGGACGAATAAGATGTTGCCATCGTTGCGTTTGCATCGTTTGCTCGAGAAGCCGCTGAGGGACGCTTCCAGCGATTGGAGAATCGTGACGATCTTTGGCAAGTGTTGGCCAAGCTGATCGAAAGAAATGCCATCGCGGTGCTTCGTCGAGAATTGGCCGACAAGCAAGGTGGAGGGCAAGTGCGGGGTGAATCTGTATTTGAAAAGCTGATCGCGGAATCATCGGTCGGATTTGGAATCGAACAAATCAGTGACCCGAGCCCGC
>JAYTVL010000591.1:0-11379 GCA_043744075.1 Pirellula sp.
TAAAACGGAGAGGACAGGATTTGAACCTGCGGTAAGAATTTCTTCCTACGCCGAATTAGCAATCCGGTGCTTTCGACCACTCAGCCACCTCTCCAATTACCTGTATTCTGGCGAAATCCGCGAAGAATGCAAGGTCGTCAATACCAAAAAATCACAGCAAAGATGGTCATGCCTCTATTCCAAGGGAAAACGCCATTCCCAAACACGATTCCGAGCCATGCCTCCCTTTCGATAGAATCCGTTCATTTTATCCAGCGATACTATCCGGATTGTGAAAACTCTGATTCCAAGAAAAAAGAGCACCAAAATTTGCTTAGCTACAATTCGGGTGCAAATATTTACCATCGATCATGGGCGATCCATTGTGCGAAACCCGCCGCGACTAAGTCTCACGGTGAAAGTGGCTAGACGTTGCCACGGTATAGGGTAATTCGCTATCGTCCATTTTCGTTTTTAGGATGGACAATTCAAGGACGACTTTCTACGGGGTACAAAAATGCGACGCATGATGCACGCAGCGGCTTTATTGCTGGTTACAGCTTCTCAAGTACACTCTCAATCTTTTTCAGACCAAACATCACAATCGCAATCTGCGGAAGTGCATGATGAGCTTGAATTGAAAGACCCAACCTCGAAACAATTCGTTTCAGCCAACATTCATTCGGCACCTGAATTCATTCCTCGAGGTTCTGGCAATTCCTACTCAACGCTCGCAAATTACATGAGTTGCAGCGACTGGAGCCCGAATTTGTGGAATAACTACTCATGCGAGCGAGCCGCAATTGCCGCTCAAATTTCCCAGCATGTCGATATGCAGTGCAAGTGTTTCGAATGTAAACAGAGTCTGCACTCTCACCACACTGGCCCCTGCGGGGAATCTACTGGCCAAAACTGCACAGCAACGAGCGGGAAAAAGTCGGTAAATCGATATCGACAGCCGTTTTCAACACTCTATCCCGCGTCGGACTCCTGTAAAGCACCGTGCGTTACTGTTTCCAGTAAACCGTCAACTTCATGCGGCACCGCCGGATGCGTTAGTGCTGGAAATCAAGGCGCGCAAAATACGCTCCCAGTTTCTCACACGACTCCAATTGTTTCACCGTTAGCTAATCCACCGCTGAATCGTGTTGCTTCGCCGGTAATTAACAAACCGAAGTCTTCAGACTCTTCGTTCTCTATTCTCTTTCCACAGCCAAGTTTTGAAGCGCGCAGGTAAACGAAAGATGTTTCGGCTTTAACGAATTTGGCGACATCGTCGAACTGGGTTATGTTTCCAATTGGCTCTGGTCGATGACAATAACAGCACGGATAGGGAAGTCGGATCAGTAGCAATACTGATCGACCGACGTCATGGTCGTGGTGTGACGATGGAGCGGCATACCACGACCTTTTTCGTTACTAAGTTTCTTTCTTTTTCGTTTCTAGGTTTCTTTGCGGTTAGTATATCACCTAGCAAACTACTAAGTTATACTTGAGTTTATCCATCGACGTAGCCTAGGCTTCCGACGTAGCTTAGGCTTCCAGCCTGAGTATTCATGAAAATCCCCACAGGCAAGATGCCTATGCTACGTTTAGAAACAGAGCCAATTGACTTCAATTCAGCCTTCGAGACCGACAGACGACCAAGATCCGACTGAACACACCGAATATGCGGAAATCATGGAGGGCGGCAGTTTTGGCACAGCGGCTAAAAAGAAGTCACCCATGTTTCAAGGGGATATCTCGGATCTATTACCACAATTGCATCTTCATGCCAAGCCATTGGAGATTTCCGATATTTCGCCGGAAGCGTGGAACAATATTGCGGAATACTGTTTGCAGATTTGGTCATGGAACCAGAGTATCAATCTAACCAGGCATACGACGCCAGAGCTATTCGTAAAAAGAGATCTTCTTGACGCTTGGCACCTAGCAAAACTAATTGAGCCCAACGAAGAGATCTTGGACATAGGAGCGGGAGGTGGCGTCCCTGGTATCTTAGTCGCGATACTTCGTCCGGACGTGCAAGTCACTCTCTGCGATAGTGTTGCGAAGAAGATGACCGTCGTCACTCGAGTCATCGATCATCTCAAACTTAAGATTCCGGTTTATCCCCTGAGTGTTCAAAAAGTACTGGAGGAATTCCGGTACGACACCTTAACCGCTAGAGCCGTAGGTCCCATCTCCCGATTATGTACTTGGTTAAACGATGATTGGCACAAATTCCGAAGACTTCTCGCAATCAAAGGCCCAAAATGGGTTGAGGAGCGGGGCGAAGCACGTCACAAAGGCCTATTGAAGAACATCGAACTAAGGCGGGTTGCAGGCTATACCATGCCTGACACGGAATCGGAAAGCACGATTCTGCAGTTCCTTCGACCGCGCTAACTCACTCGACTGATTTCTTGGATGCACGCGGATGCGCCTTCGTATAAGCCAGCTTAAGGGCAGCGGTGCTCACATGGGTATAAATTTGCGTTGTAACAAGACTTTTGTGGCCAAGCATTTCTTGAACACTGCGAATATCCGCTCCCCGATCTAGCAAGTGCGTTGCAAAACTGTGCCGAAGTGTATGGGGAGTCGTGCGTGTATCTAGGCCACACTCCTTGATATATTTCTCTAGCATACGAGCAATACTTCGCGTTGTAAGTCGTTGCCCGAATTTGTTGGTAAACGTTGGAAGATCTTTCGATTCACCATGATCCGCCCGTTTGCGAACCGCATAGTATCTGTGCAAGGCTTTCGCAGCATACGTTCCAATCGAACCTATGCGCTCTTTCTTTCCTTTTCCACGAATGCGCACTGTCCCCTCTTCGAAGTCCAGGTCGCGATCATTCATGCCCACAACCTCACTTACTCGCAAGCCGGCACTGTAAATGACTTCGAGAATCGCAATATCTCGCAACCCCATCGAATCGTTAGCGTCCGGTGCCCCGATAAGCGTCTTGATTTCGTCACTCGTTAGGAAGTGAGGCAGTTTGCGTTGACCACGTGGATTGCGAAGCGGCTTGGCGGGATTCGTATCGGCCATTTGCTGGCGCTGAGCAAAACGATAAAAACTGCGAAGCGATGCAAGTTTGCGTGCAATGCTTGTTCGAGCATAGCCAGCATCGTGCAACGCAGAAACATAACCTCGTAAGTGTGAGGCTTCGACGTCTCGAGGGGACACTTTTTTCTGGCCTTCATCGGTCAGAAAACCGGCCAAATCCATCAAGTCTTCGCGATACGACTTGATGGTCAAATCGGAAGCATTACGCTCAACATCTAAATAGCGTAAGAACTGAGCGATCTCTGCGTGCATCCTTGTCCCTTGTCCCTTCAGAAATTAGCGGCTTTCCACTCTTTATTCTACATCGCAAACCGCGCCGGTGAGGAGAGTCCTATTATTCGACCAATACCGGCTTTTCCAGACGTGATGATTCGCGGGTCACAACGGCGATTTGGTATTCTGAATCGGTACCGGCTGCGCCCCAACGTCCCTGTTTATCAATTGCCAAGAAATTGATGTGCAATTCGGCGGGTTTTCGCTTCTCGGTGTTTGCAATGCGCTGGATCGTTGCTCGACAAGCAGTAGTTGGATCCATCCCGGATCGCATGAGCTCGACTATTAGAAACGATCCACAATATCGCATGACATTTTCGCCAATGCCCGTTGCACCAGCTGCGCCTATTTCGCCGTCCACGTATAGCCCACTACCGAGGATCGGACTGTCACCTACTCGCCCCGGCAATTTATAGGCCAAGCCGCTCGTCGAACATCCGCCCGCAATGTGTCCCGCTGAATCCATCCCTACTAAGGCAATCGTATCGTGGTTTGGCGGAGCAGTCGCCTTCTCCTTAACGTTTGGTGTTTTTGCTTGTTTGGCCCTCCAGTCGTACCATTTTTTGTTCTGTTCCTCCGTTAATAAGTCTTGGGACTCAAACCCTTGTTCCTTGGCAAATTCTGCTGCACCGGCGCCAACCAGCAACACATGCTTTGTTTTTTCCATGACTCGCCTTGCCACGGAAATAGGATGTGGAAAGTTTTCCAGAGCCGCAACGGAACCAGCTCGATGGGTGGCTCCATCCATGATGCAGGCATCCAACTGAACTACACCGTTCGAATTTGGTGCCCCCCCGACTCCGACAGAATCGACACTTACGTCTGCCTCGGCGACACGAATTCCCAACTCAATAGCATCCAGTATCGAATTCGTTTTGGCCAGCGTTTCCAAAGATTTCTGGCAAGCTGGCAAACCGAAGTTCCAGGTTGCAACGAACAACGGCTGCTGGTTTTCGACGTTCGCTAGTCCGCTTTTCGGAAATCCTCCCAAAGCAGCAATTGCACCCAAGTAACCCGCAAACTTCCTTCGATCGATATTCATGGTTGCCATTCTTTCTTGTTCGACTTTCCTAACCCGCAACGGCCGGGATCACCTCGAAAAACGTTTGACAGACTACATCACCAACTAGATTCAGTTTAACCTGGAAGTCATCGATGAATTCATGCAGTCCAAGATCCATGACATCGTCGATATGCAAAAAGTCGAATTCGGCCCGAAGTCGACCAAGATACTGCTCCGGTTTATTGCTGTAATTGCCAGTTGTTCCTCCAGTAATTGCCAACAAGGACTGTTCCGCACGGGAAACACAGAAACGAATAGCTCGTGGAAAGTCGCGATCCAGAAGCATAAACGCTGCAACTTGTTTAGGTGATATGCGTCCATGCCGCCGCCGATACATTTCCAATGCACTCGTACTCTTCAGCAGCATTCCCCACTGGCTAATATCGATGGGTGTCCCAACATCGCTGACGTCAGGCAAGAGCAAGTAATATTTTACGTCCAGAATGCGTGATGTCTTGTCCGCGCGTTCTAGGAGCGCCCCCAATCGGCCAAAGTTCCAAGCCTCGCCGTGCGACATAGTACTGTAGGTTACCCCTTCGAGCAGATATCCGGCTTGACGAATGCGACCGAAAAAATCAAACGGAGAATCTACCGCCGCGGAATCATGGCGATTGTCCCGAACGAAAAGATAGAATTTATTAAGCTCCTCCCACATTTGACTGCTAAGCATCTCGCGACTCACACGCGCATTCTCTCTCGCCATCTTCAAGCACGACAAGATGGAATTGGGATTTCGCTCATCAAACGTCAAAAAACGGATCACATTCGCCTGATTCACTTGCTCGTAATGCTCGTGATACAATTCGTTGTCGCCAGTTGTGTAAATCAGTGGCTCCCACTGTTGATAGTGATCGACGCCGAAGCCAAGGGTCAAATTAAGCGTCACATCAATGAACCGAGCAACATTTTCGGCCCGCTCAATATATCGCCGCATCCAAAAAATCGAATCCGCTACACGAGATAACATTCAACTGTCCAATCGTCTTCTAAACACCATTTGATTCGTTTCTCAATACCCAAGTGTCTTTGCTTCCGCCCCCTTGTGACGAGTTGACAATGAGCGAGTCCTTAACGAGAGCAACCCGTGTCAGTCCGCCAGGCACAATGTAAATTTCTTCGCCAAACAAGATATAGGGACGCAGATCCACGTGCCTACCCTCTAAAGAGTCCCCGCACAACGTCGGAACAGTAGACAAGTCCAACATCGGCTGAGCCACGTAGTTTCGAGGATTGTTTGAGATCAATTCTTTATAAGTTGCGAGCTGTTCTTTGGTCGCTTTCGGGCCGAGCAGAATACCGTAGCCGCCTGATTCGTTGGCAGGCTTAATTACCAGCTCGTGTATATTTTCGAGCACGTATTTGCGTTCGGATTCGTCAGCGCACATGTACGTTGGTACGTTGGGCAGGATCATGTCTTCGCTCAAATAGTACTTGATCATTTTTGGAACGTAGGAATAAATTGCTTTGTCGTCTGCCACGCCTGTCCCTGGAGCGTTTACCAAAGCTACCTTGCCTGCACGGTAGACTTGCATCAATCCCTTGACACCCAAAGCCGAATCAGGTCGAAGGCACTCGGGATCCAGGAAATCGTCGTCGATTCGCCTATAAATAACGTCGACCCGTTTGAGGCCGCGCGTCGTTCGCATGTGAACATAACCGTCCTTGACCAACAAGTCGGATCCTTGAACTAGCTCAACCCCCATCTGCTGTGCGAGGAAGCAATGTTCAAAATACGCAGAATTGTGGATGCCTGGCGTGAGCACAACTACACAAGGTTCGCTCGAAGCGGATGGGGATACGTATTGCAACATCTTGAGTAGCTGCTCCGGATACGTTTCTACTGGCAGTATGCTTCGCCCTTCAAAAAGTTGCGGAAACGTTCGCTTCATCACTTCGCGGTTCTCGATCACATAAGAGACTCCAGAAGGGCATCGCAAGTTGTCCTCTAATACATAGATTTGGCCGTCTCCAGCTCGCACTAAATCTGTACCAGTAATGTGGCACCAAATCCCGCGAGGAGGATTCATTCCCTGTATCTGTTTTAAGAATCCCTTACTCGACTGAATCATGTACTCCGGTAGGACTCCATCTCGAATAATCTTTCGATCGTGATACAGATCGTCGATAAACATATTCAGCGCACGAATTCGCTGCTTTAGGCCGCGTTCGACGTAACGCCATTCCTCTTCTTGAATCACTCTCGGAATCAGATCAAAGGGCCATACTTTCTCAGTTCCCGCGGAATGGCCATAGACGTTGAACGTTATCCCCATATTGAGAAGCTCATGCTCAGCGGCTCGCTGCCGACGTTGAAGTTCACCCGGTGGCAAAGCGGCCAGTTTGTCGACCAAGAACTCAACGCCAGGTCTTGCGTGGCCCGCTTCGGTAAACATCTCGTCGAAAAACCCCCTCGAGTCATAATGCGAGATCTTGAGCGGATCGCCGTTGAGGAAGTTGGTATTAACTTGTTCCATAGTCGTCCGATCAAACTGGCTTTGCTGATTCATCAATGAAACCTCGATTTTTGAATTCTACAAAATTGCTCCGTTTGCAGCAGCGCGACTTGCTCAAAAAGCAGCCTCCAACATCAGCGTTATGCCCAAATCACAAGCATCTGTCGCCCGGAAACCAGCCGCAGAGTGTGAATTCATTGCGTTTTTTCAAACAAACTTGACTCATAGTTCCAAAAGCAAATTGGAAGCCAATGCGAGGCTAAATGACAATTTAGACAAGAAAGTGGAACAATTGTCCCGATCGTTCCCGTCCTGCGATCGATGCGGGAACAATTGAGGTCATATGTTCTACAATCGGGCAATCGCTCCCTTTTTACGTAAACATTCGCCGAAAGTGTGGCGGCGATGTGAGCGGCATGGCGCTAGCCGCCGGTGTCGTGCGAAAAACCGGCGGCTAGCGCCTTGCCGCTCATACCTTCGGCAAATGTTTACCTTTTTACTAACCTCAATGTCTGTAAAGTCATGCCGCTGATGATGTCGCTTCTTAACAGAATAACTTCGTTTGCGATTTGTTTCCTCGTGCTAAGTCTCCTAGCCCGGCCCCAGGATTTAGCGGCACGTGATCCAAATGAACTGAACCGTTTTGAGTTTTCGGGGCCATCCATGGGTTCCAACATTGATATGGTCGTTTACGCCCAAACTCGATCGCAAGCGACGATCGTTATCGACGTAGGTTTAGCTGAAATCGAAAGGCTCACAATGCTGCTCAGCAACTACGATTCGAAAAGCGAGATCTCGAAATTTTGCTCGTCTCCGACTGGACAGAAGATCCCACTTGGTCAAGACCTTTCAAGAGTTTTGGAGCAGAGTCAACGATGGCACCGACTCAGCGATGGCAAATTTGATATCACCGTCGGCCCGTTGACGCAGCTTTGGCGGAATAGCCGTAAGAATAATCAGTTGCCAACACTAGCAGAAATTGCTGAAGCAAAGCATCGTTGCGGATGGAGGTACGTCGAGTTCGATTCAGCTTACGCTACAACAGAATCGAGCCATTCCCTGAGCGCGACGCTTCTCAAGCCTGGAATGATATTGGACCTTTCAGGCATTGCGGTCGGCTACATCGTTGATGCCGCATTTGAGAAGATGATGGCCCGCGGTTTTCGATCTATCTTGTTGAACGCGGGTGGCGATATTCGGGTTGGTGACGCTCCTCCTGGATCCGAGGGTTGGCGTATTACGGTTGCAGGGCTAGGCAAAGCAATGCCGCCGTTAGCAATGCTGCGAATCAGTAACTGCGCGGTAACAACATCGGGAGACCTAAATCAGTACCTTGAAATCGACGGTCGCCGATATAGCCACTTTATCGATCCTGAGTCAGGCGACCCAATCGAACGCCGACAAAGTGTCACGGTGATTGCAGCTACAACTTTGGATGCAGACGCAGGCGCGACAGCCTTGGCGATCTTGGGAATGAATCGAACCTCAGAAATGTTTAATAGTTTGCCGCTTGACGAAGTCATCTTTGTTGAGGCGGGGACAACCGACTTGGCACCAATTCGAATGCGATGGCTAACCAAGAAGTAGCTTGTATGTTTTCAGTTTAATCGGCGAGGCCGAGGATCGTAGATCTTGTTAAAGATCAGTATACCCAGGGAACTTAAACAAGATCCACTACAAGTTTCGACAGTTATTTTCCGGACGATGCTTAGTTTTCGCGATAAGCTGACAAAACCGACATGGCTCAGTGCACGTGCATCTATTTTCGCAGTGCAGGTAGGTTTGTCAGCGAGGATTCTGAGTAAGATAAGAATCAACGGAAATCGTCTTTAGGAAGGAACAAGCCATGATTACTAGACTGTACGCAAACAATTTTCGCTGCCTTGTCGCGTTCGAGGCGCAGTTTGACTCCTTCGGTGTCTTGTGCGGTCCAAACGGCGCGGGCAAAAGTTCCGTGATTGATGTGCTTAAGCTTTTGCGTGACCTCGCAACCGGTGACGCCTACCTTGGCGGCGAAGGTGAAAAAGACATCCGTGAGTTGGAATTCACGAAATGGCTCAATATCACAACCCAAGAATTTGAGCTTAAGGTAACTGCTGAAGGCCACGAATTTCAATATCAGCTGCATCTCCAACAAGTCGTTAATGATGAAAAGCCGCGAGTCATTCATGAGCGAGCAACCTGCGACAGCAAAGAACTTTTTATTCGAGATCTGGAGGGCGTTCGTTTTCAAAAGTGGGATGGATCGCAGGGAGGATTCCCACTTGACTGGCGACGGGCAGCGCTTGGATCGATTCAGCCAAACGGTCCATTAAAGGACATCCAAATACTCCAAGAAGCTCTCGCGAGGCTTCTTATTCTTCGTCCAAATCCGAGAGGAATGGAACCTGAAAGCAAGAGTGAATCGCGGAGCCCATCGTTTCATTTGACGAACCTGATCTCCTGGTATCGTTCGCTCTCGCAAGAGCAGGAATGGACAGATGCGTTACGAGAAGCCCTTCAAAATGTTTGGCCAGATTTTAAGTCGTTCAAGCTCGTTGAATTCGGAATGAATACCAAAGCACTCCAGCTTCGGTTCGATGGGGTCGATACTTTTTTTCATCAGCTATCCGATGGTGAAAAGTCGTTGGTTAGTCTCTATATGATTCGAGCGGCGCTGGAAACGAATGCTGCGAGAACTGTCGTGATCGACGAACCGGATAATTATATCGGATTACCTGAGCTTCAACCCTGGGTGCTTTCCATGCGGGAGCTGCTGGATGAGGATCACCAAGCGATTTTGATTTCGCATCACCCTGAGATTCTCGGAAACGCGGGGGAGACAGATGGAATCTATCTTTGGCGTGATAGTCATAATTCTCCAACTCGAATTGGTCCATTGAAAATTCCCGTGGGACTTAGCCCAGCCGAGGCGATCGCACGGGGGTGGGCTCATGGCTAACAGAACGCAGATTGTATGTCTTCACGAAGGCAAAAAAGGGCGTAGCATCGATCCTGTCTTTATCAACGCATTGATCAAGGCACTCAATCCGTCTTGGCTACGACCCAATAAGGGTAGTAATTTAATGCGTCCGGTCGACTGTGGTGGACGAAAAGAGTTGATAGAGATGATGCCTTCGCAATTGCGAGCATGCTTGAATGCTGGTGCGGATACGACACTCATAGTTTGGGCAGATGTGGACGACGATAAAGAGAATTGCGATCAGTTGAAAGTTGAATTCTGGAAAGCGGCGCACGCGGCTGGGATTTCAGAAGACGAGTTTTCGCAAGTGATTTTTGCTTTCGCGAAGGATCGTCTTGAAAATTGGATTCAGTTTTTGAATACGGGCGGTACAGACGAATCCTTAGAAGGCCCCCGCATTAGGCATAATCGAGAGGCCGCAGACGCTGCGAAAACTCTCGCGAAGAGATGTCTCAATAAATCAAATGATCCGCCTCTGCCGACATCTCTCGCTTGGTCCTGTATCAATTGGGGAAGGTTGGTTGCAAAAATGAGAAAAGATTGAGCGATTGTGGACAAGCTGAAGAGCCAAGGAAAAAGCGATTAGCGTCAATCAATCACTGGACGACGTTGTTTCGCTGGAAGTATGACCTCGACGTAGAAGATGCCAATTAATTAAGATCTACAATAGGAACCTGAACCATGATAAATAGTATTTCTCTCTGGCTCAGTTATCTGGCCTTGGTCGCACTGATGTTGCCCTCGCCAACTGTACGCTCTGAGGATCCGTTTGCGAAAGTTCCAATCGATATTAATGGGCGAAAGGCATTTATCATAGCCGCGCCGAAACCGGCGCCCGGAAAGCCCTGGATCTGGTACGCACCGACGTTGGGTGCCAACTTGCCGGGTGCGGATCATCGTTGGTATTTTGAGCGGTTCCACAACGCGGGAATTAGCATCGCCGGAGTCGATCTTGGCGAGGTACGCGGCTCGCCTGCGAGTGTAGAAAAATTCGATGCATTCCACAAAGAGATGGTGCAGCGAGGTTATTCTGCAAAACCGATATTGTTGGGCCAGAGCCGTGGCGGCTTGATGATGCTGAGTTTCGCCACCAGGCATCCGGAAAAGGTTGGAGCGTTTATTGGAATCTATCCCGTCTGCAATTTGAGCAGTTGGCCTTTGAAGAATTCGAAAGACGCGACCCTCGCCGATTTCGACTTGTCAGAGGAAGAGCTCACTGCTGACCTAGGCCGGTATAACCCAGTGGAAAATCTCGGTGGACTGATCGGCAATCAAGTCCCCATGTACACGGTTCAAGGGGACTCCGATACGGTTGTACCGCTGGAACTTAACAGCGGACTTCTAAAGCAGCGTTACGAAGCCGGCGGCGGATCGATCATCGTAAAGGTCATTCAAGGCGAAGGCCACAAAGTATCGACGTCCTTTTTCGAGTGCCAAGAATTGGTCGATTTCGCGATCGCAAAAGCAAGGAAGTGATCCCGGATACACCAAATCGGTCATCAGTCGGATTTTATCCGAATGCCGCAAGGATAAGGTAGCGGAACGGCGCGAGCCGTCCGGTGTCGAGGTGGATATCCAGCAGAACACCGGGCGGCTCGCG
>JAYTVL010000592.1:0-3296 GCA_043744075.1 Pirellula sp.
GGGAGTTACAAGAGTCTGGCAGTTCCGACTTTGGATTTGCTTTTGGAACGATGGCACGGTTTCGTGTTTCGATTTTCAAGCAGCGCGGTTTCATTTCGATGGTGCTGCGTCAGATTCCGACGGACAAGCTCACGCCGGAGCAGTTAGGGTTGCCGGACTCGGTGATCAAGTTGTGCTTGCGTCCTCGCGGATTGGTTTTGGTGACTGGTCCGACGGGATCTGGCAAGAGCACGACGCTAGCTAGCTTGATCAACTTTGTTAATGAAGGTCATGATCACCACATTATTACGATCGAGGATCCGATCGAATTTTATCATGATCACAAAAAGTCGACGATCAATCAGCGCGAAGTTGGGGTCGACGTGCCAAGTTTTTCGGAGGCGATTCGGCGAGCATTGCGGCAAGACCCAGACATTATTCTGGTGGGTGAGATGCGAGACTTGGACACCATTTCGGCGGCGATAACGGCGGCGGAAACAGGGCACATTGTTTTCGGTACTTTGCACACCAACAGCGCGATGGGTACGGTCAATCGTTTGATTGACGCGTTCCCTGGCAACTTGCAGGATCAGATTCGGACGCAGCTTTCAACGAGCTTGCTTGGTGTCGTGGCTCAAACGTTGATTCCAAAAATTGGTGGCGGTCGGTTAGCGGCTTACGAGATCCTGATCGTCACCTCGGGTATCGCCAATTTGATTCGAGAGAACAAGACATTCCGAATTGGTTCTGCCATTCAGACGGGTTCCAAGTTTGGGATGAAGTTGATGGACGATGCGCTTTTCGACCACTGGAAGGACGGAAAAGTGACGGTGGAGGATATTTTGTCCAAGGCTCACCGCCCAGATGAGCTTGCAAAACGCATCGTGAATGCACGGCAAGGAGTGATCGACACGGAGGAAGAGTCTGGCGGGGACGATCATTGATGTGGCAGCTTGGCTGCGAACACGAGTGGCAGGCTCACAGCCTGCCATACCGACGCAGGCTAACAGCCTGTAATACGACGCAGGCTAGCAGCCTGCCCCACGGGGATAAAGTTGACTAAAGGGAGCAAAGAATGAGTACGCGACGCATCGGCCAGATTTTTGTTGACATGGGTTTCATCACCGATGAGCAGCTTCAGTTGTTGTTGGAAGAGCAGCAGCAGCAGCCGGGTGCGTTGTTGGGTAAGTTGGCCGAGGACATGACATTGATCACCGACGAGCAGTTGGCTCAAGCGCTCGGTGAGCAGATGAACATGAAGGTAGTTTCGCTTGGGGATGCGCCCATTGCGCCCGAGTTGCTGGAAAAGCTAACCGAAACGATGGCTCAGCTCTATCGAGTTATTCCGGTGAAGTTCGACGGGCACAGGTTGACGGTTGCCACCTGCGATCCGCAAAACTTGAGCATTCAAGACGAGTTGCGTACGTTCCTCGGTTTTGACATCGAGATGGTGGTTGCGACCGAACGTGAAATCAAGGCTACGATTGAGCGGTTCTATTCGTCCGACAGTTTGAGTGTTGAAAAGATCGTTAAGGAGCTAGCGGAAGATACCGAGCTCTTCAAGCAAGCCAGCATGTTGACTGGCGACAAGTTCAGCTTGGACGGGGCGGAGGCGTTGGCTGACAGCGCTCCGGTTCGCAAGTTGCTCAACTTGGTTTTATTGTTGGCGATCAAGGATCACGCGAGCGACATCCACTTTGAGCCGTTCGAAGATGAGTTTCGAATTCGGATCAAGGCGGAGGGGGTGTTATACGAAATGGTTCCCCCGCCGCGTCACCTCGCCTTTGCGATTACCACGCGAATCAAGGTTATGGCGAATTTGGATATTGCCGAGCGACGTTTGCCACAAGACGGTCGAATCGAGTTGATGGTGGGTGGACACCAAGTGGACTTGCGCGTGAGCGTATTGCCGACCATGTTTGGCGAGAGCGTGGTTATGCGAATCCTGGACCGATCGGTGGTATCGTTGTCGCTGACCAAGGTGGGGATGGACGAGGTGACGATGGCCAATTTTCGGCAGATCATGAAGCGTCCGAACGGAATTGTGTTGGTGACCGGTCCGACCGGTTCGGGCAAGACAACGACGTTGTATTCGGCCTTGTCTGAGATGAATGAGATCTCGGAAAAGCTGATCACGACTGAGGATCCAGTCGAGTATGACATTGACGGGATCGTACAGATCCAAATCGACCATGACATTGGCGTTACGTTTGCGTCGTGTTTGCGTGCGATTTTGAGGCAGGATCCGGACATCATTTTGGTGGGTGAAATTCGAGACTTGGAGACAGCCGAGATTGCTGTCCAGGCCTCGCTCACAGGCCACTTGGTCTTTAGTACGTTGCACACGAACGATGCTCCGAGCACGATTACCCGAATGAAGGATATGGGTATTCCGACGTTCTTGATTACAGCGACGGTGGAAGCGATTTTGGCGCAACGGCTGGTTCGGCGAATTTGCACCAAGTGCCGCGAGGAGTCCGATCCGCCGATGGAGATTTTGGTGGATTTGGGAGTGACCGACGAGACTCGCGGTCAGTACAAGTTTTTCCGAGGCAAGGGCTGCGACAACTGCAACAACACGGGCTACAAGGGTCGTATTGGGTTGTTTGAGCTCATGGTGATGAACGATGATTTACGGGACATGATCATGCAGAACGCGACCTCCGACGAGTTGAGAGCCAAGGCAGTTTCGTACGGCATGATTACGCTCCGCGATTATGGAAAGCAATTCGTGTTTGATGGATTTACGACAGCCGAAGAGATCGTGCGCGAGACCGTTCACGATCACTAAGAGGCTTGAGACTGGAGGCTGGAGACTGGAGGAAGACAAAGGACGGAGCCTGACAACTGACAACCGACAACTGAACACTGAACACTGAAAACTGAAAACTGACTTCCAAGGACAACGACAATGCCTATATATCAATTCGAAGCCATGGATCGAACCGGTCAAGAAATCCGGGACGTCATTGATGCGCCGAGCGAAGAAGAGGCCCAGAATACGATCCGGCAGATGGGTTATTTTGTAACCAAACTGTCGCTCAAGAAGGGTGTGCAAGCCAAAGCGATTGGCAAGAAGCGGAAGCGCCCGTTTGCGATGGGTGGAGCCAAGACCAAGCACATTTGCACGTTCACCCGTCAGTTGTCCATTTTGCAGGACGCAGGTTTGCCGATACTTCGGTCGTTGAAGATTTTGGAGAACAATCAGAAGCCGGGCAAGCTCAAGAATGCCTTGATGGATGTTTGCGATGAAATCGAAACCGGCTCGACTCTTTCGGAGTCGATGTCCAAGTGTCCGAAGGTTTTTAGTCGCTTGT
>JAYTVL010000593.1:0-3294 GCA_043744075.1 Pirellula sp.
AAAACAAAGAAGGGTGCCCACAGCACCCTTCTTTTACCATCCAGTTCGGACACCCAAACCGAGATCACCCCGGCCATTCAAATCAAGACCTGGCATTTGAACCCTTCCCGAAGGGCTTAGAGTCGATGGAAGAGGACTATTCCATTTCTCCCGAAAGAAAATTTGGGGAGTATGTGCCGTTCCGTTGTAACGGTTCGATTACAGAAACGGATCCTTACGGCAGATCTCGAAAAACTGAGATTGAAATTCAGGTGACCGAACATGCCGATGCGAGAACGGCCAGAAAATTCATCAATGCGTTTCTTGCGAAGGTGCCAAACACTCAAAAAATAATATCACATTCAAATGTAGCAACGGTTCTAGATGATGGAAAACAGAAAGTGGTCGTTGACCGTGATGTCGAACGTGTGGCCGAGACTCGCTTTACCAACACCAGCCCATCATTCTACTACTATCTAATCGTCCTCCTCAGTCTCGTAATCGTTGGCGTAATTGGATATTTGCGATGGGCACAAAAAGCGTCTTGACGATAGTTCTACTGACCTTGTTTCATTGTTTATGCCATGCATCCAATGACTCTAGGTCGAGGGAGGATTCGGTAACCACCGAATTCATTCATTCAAAGACCCCGACGAGCTATTGCGGTCTCTATTGTATCCACGTTGCCGCCAAGTCGATTGGAGTCGAACTTCGGTTAGAAAACCTAATCCGAGAGGATTACCTCACAGGTCGCGATGGGAGCAGTACCGATGATCTGGTCAATGCGATCCGAGCGAACGAATTGAACGCCAAAGTTCGAAACGGATTGGCCATAGAGGACCTGATGGTTGCCAATGCTCCCATGATTTTGCATGTCAGATCTCCGGGTAGCAAAGGATACTTTCACTGGTCGCTGTTTCTCGGGTTTGATGAGAGTGGAAAAGCCCAAATCTACGACGCTCCGATAGGCAGGGGCAAGCTCTCGAAAGCAACAGTGCTATCCATTTGGGACGGAAGTGCTATCGACATTTCTCGGGCGAAGGAAGAAGTGTTCGCGTTGCCAGTCAGCCCCAGCATCATAGTCCTAGGATTGTGTACATTCCTCGGGCTGTGGATATTTCAAAAAGGGTGCCGAACCAAATGGGTGGTTCCATCGGTAGGATTGTGCCTGGGCTGCATTACTCTTGCACTTCCACTTGGCTACATCTGGAACCAAGATGCGGTTAGGAACGCGTCTTCGGCGTATTTCCAAATTGGACTTCCCGAGATAGACCATGGCGAACTGAAGCAGCTTTTGGCAAGCAAGCAAATCATCCTGATTGATACCAGGCCGGAGGAAGTATTTCAGCGTGATTGTATTCCAGGCGCAATCAATATCCCCATCGGAACCAGCGAAATCAATTTGCAGGCCGCCTTGGACAATTTACGGCAACGAGAGGGTAAGCGTGTCGTAACCTATTGTCAGGGTATCGGCTGCGGCTGGGCCCAGCACATCGGAAACCTTATCTTCAAAAGGACAGCAATTCCCATAAGTGTGTATGCGGAGGGTATGAATGGATGGCATTCAACGAAAAGTGAGTAATCGATCAAAAGAGACTTTCTTGTTCTTGGCGTCGCTCCTTTTGGGTTTTGTCTTTGTGTATTCCGCAAATGTTCATTTAAGCAATCCGTACAGTTTTCTTTCCCACGTGTACTCCTACGACGTAGTATCCGAATCACTAGGATTTGTCGTCGCGGCGTTATTGCCCAGCATGCATTTAGCTATTGGTATCGCTTTGCTCTTTTTCCCCAACCTCCGGCCATTTTGCTTTGGAGCAGCTACGGCTTTGCTATTTGCATTTACAGCCTTCCAACTGCAAGCTCATCTTCGAGGACTAAACATTTCTTGTGGCTGTTTTTCGAATGTTAGCGAAGATCCGATAACGTGGGTAACCATAGGTCGAACTGCGACGCTTTTCGTGATTGCAGCTTTGTGTTGCTGCATGACTTGGCAGAGACGAAAATCACCAATGGACATCAGCCTGATTTCGAAGCAAGCAGACTAATTCATGAAACGCTCAGCAAATGGAATTGGACTCATCGATCTCTTGATTTCGATCGCCATCATCGGTTTGTTGATTGCATTGCTACTCCCAGCAGTTCAACAAGCGCGCGAAGCCGCACGCCGCATTCAATGCATGAGCAATTTAAAAAATCTCGGGCTCGCCGCGATGTCATCCGAGTCGGCCACTCGACATCTTCCAGGTGGCACAATGAATGCACATCCGGCATCGGGACGATACCGAACGGATTCAGGGCTGTTTGTCAATTTGCTTCCGTATTTGGAGCAGGGCCCATTGCACGCGCAGTTCGATGCAACGAAGCCGTCCAGCGCCCTCGCAAACCGACATTTGTTGTTAAGGAGGCCTGCGATTCTTAAATGCCCAAGTTCGCAGGAATCGATGTCGCTGAGTTCCCTTTCAGGGTTTTTTTCTGGACCAGAGATTGTGGGCCTAGATGGAATTGCATGCGATTACGTTGGAAATGACGGCTGTTTCGTAGGGCAACAACTTCTGCTTGGAACGGTGCGGGTAAGAGTGGGCGATGTCGTCAAGGAGTTCCGAATTCGTGATGTTCGCGATGGGACTTCACAAACGCTGCTTTTTTGGGAAAGCCGTGGAGACGGATTGTTTTCCGGTGGCCGGAGAGGTTCCCTAGACGAGCTTGGTCTTGAATCCTTTGGGTATTGGATCGATCCCAATCCACAGCACAAAATGTACTCCAATACTTTGGGTTCCTACAAATCGTACATACTTTCGTGGACGGGATTTCGCGTGGGATCCATTCACAAGCAAAGCCGAGGGGTTATCAACATTTCGAATGTGTCCGGAGAGCCATTCTCGTCGCACCCTGGGGTCTTGCCGTGCTGCTTCGCTGATGGATCCGTTTCATCGGTAAGCGAGTCGATTGACGCAGCGATTTTAGTAGCCATGGCAACGTCGCAATGGGCAGACGATGCAAGCCGAGAATGACCTTTTTTGACGTTCAGGTCGCTTTGAAAGAATCGTAACCGGACCAGAGTAGAGCGATTGTCCTCAATCGCATGGAGCTTAGAGCAATCGCAACGGGCTCACTCCATGTCTCAGGTCACACAATTCGCTGTAAAATGGGTCTGGGCAATGCGAGTTTAGTTGAGCTGGCGACGCGGTGCGGGAACAGTTGAGGACAACTGTTCTACAATAAAAAAAGCCCGATTGCATTTCTGCAATCGGGCTTTGATGTTATTGAAAAATCCGGCAATACCTACTTTCGCACTGGTGGGCACTATCATCGGCT
>JAYTVL010000594.1:0-11305 GCA_043744075.1 Pirellula sp.
CCTCATGTAGGCGAGCCTCTCCGAGACTCGCAATTTTCAGCGTCTGCGGAGAGACGCTGCTACGTGGTTGTGCCAAGAAACTTATGCATCGGTGCTTAGCACAAAGGAAACACGAACATGGCTACTAGGGACAACCATACTGGTCGAGAGGCTCAATAATGCTCAAATCCTGCCATTGCTGTGGCCTTATTCACGAGGTCGTTTCGTTGCGATCGAACGAACTGGCGCAATGTACCCGCTGTGGAAGCGTCATAGATCATGCAAATAAACACCGGCATTCGCAAGCTCGCACTGCGGCGACTGCTATCGCGGGCTTGGCACTAATGCCTGCTGCCATCCTCCTTCCGATTCTAGAAATCGAAAAGCTAGGTCATCATCATCGCAGCAGCATTTTCGGCGGAATTGCCGATTTATATCAAACCGGAAGTATCCTTGTTGCCACCGTCATTTTGCTCTTTTCTATCGTATTCCCTCTCTTAAAGATCCTAGCATTGATCGAGCTGAGTTGGCTTTGTTCCATGCGTCAACGGCATCGAGCGTGGACTTACCGATGGATGGAGCAGATCGGGAAATGGAGCATGATGGACGTCATGCTGTTAGCATTGCTGGTTATGATGATCAAGCTGAGTGGTATGGTCCAATTTCATTTTGGACCTGCTCTTATCGCATTTGTCCTGTGTGTTTCGATGAGTATGATTTCCGCTATCTGTTTTGATCCGCATGCCATTTGGGAGTCGCCATGATCGCTCCGATTCCAGATTCTGAACCCGCTGTCTCTAAGTCTGCGGCTTCAACGCCGCAAATCGAAAGCAGCACAACGTTTCCCGTAGCCATTGTCAAATCCATTTCCGAGGAGTCCGCTCGATTTCGATCGCGTCTATGGTGGGTTACGTTGCTTTGCGGATTGATCAGTGTCGGATTGTTTTGGTATTCCATGCGGAGCAGTGGCGACCTGATTGCAATCGATTTTCAAGATGGTTATGGGCTAAAGCCTGAAGATCGGTTGAAGTATCATGGGGTGGAACTTGGCACCGTCGAAAAGATAGAACTAAGCAGTGATCGCAGCGGTGTCATGGTCCATGTCCGAATGACTCCGCAATCGCGGTCTTTGGCCGGTGAAGGGGCTCGATTTTGGATTGTCCGGCCCTCCGTTTCGATCGATTCCATTCAAGGCCTCGATACCATCCTCGGTGCCAAGTATCTTGCAATAGAACCTGCTCCGAAGGGGGCAAAGCCCATGGCGCAATTCACAGGGTTGGAGTCCCCGCCGTTGGTAACACCGCGTGAAGGATCGCTTGAAATCACACTCGATGCGAACACGCGCGGGGGGCTCGAAAACAATGCGCCCATTCTTTACCGAGGGTTCCGCATTGGAAATGTCGTTCAGGTTGGTTTTGCAAGTGATGCAAGAACAGTCCAAGCGAGATGCGCCATCGATCCAGAGTATCGTGATTTGGTCCGAGCCAATAGCAAGTTTTGGAACCGAAGTGGCTGGCATTTGGATTTAGGGCTTTCTGGAATTAGGCTGGACGCGGATACCCTCACTCAAATGATATCCGGAGGGGTTGAGATGGCCACACCGACTGAGCCTGATCGAAATGTTAGTACCGGCCATCGCTTTAAACTATACGATAAACCCGAGGCGGACTGGAGCACATGGCAGCCCTCGCTTGCTCATGGCGAAGCCTGGAATCGACTTTCATCCAAAATGCCGCAACCGATTCGACTTGCCCTCCGATGGCAAGAGCGTTCGTATGGTTTTCGCAGAAATCAGCAACGCATTGGCTGGTGTCTGCCTTTGAATGATGGCACTGTGATCTGTTTGTCGGAACAGATTATTGCACCGACGTCGGCATTTTCGGACACGGTGGTATTCGAGTTGGCGGGGCTTTCGATAACTTCAAACAAACTAAATATGATAAAGTCGATGGCAGCCGGAAGTGCTTCGGTGGCTACAACGGCGCGATTTTCGCCGTCGGAGTTGTTTCCCTTGGAAATCAATCGCTGGCCAACAAGCATGATTGCGAACGAGCTTCCGGACAAAGTTTGTGACGTATTCTTAGCGCATCCGGACGCATCGAGTGTTTTGGCTGTCGATGCAGCTCGATTAAGCGTCGTCGACTCCGGCTGGAAAATAGACGAATTCGTTTCGATTGATCGCGACTACCATGGGATTCCTGTTGTATCCGGGGAAACGTCACAGGTAATCGGCTTGTTATCGATCGGAAAAGGGAGCCGAGTGATTGTAAAGTTGTAGAATGATTGCAAAAGCCACGCCGCTCCCCCATTCCCCGCATCCGGCCGCCGTTGGCGACCAGCTGCGGGGAATGGGGGAGGATTTTTCGTCTGCGTTTCTTAGCTACAAATCTTATTCACCAACCAGACGTGCTGGTTGGGGTCTCATTCCCGGACTTAGTACAGTCGAAGTAAAATTATTGCGCAACGCTTTTGACGACGCAGGCGAAACGATTACACTACACTGTTAGCCAGTCGCAGCGAGGGAACTGAGATGAATTTCAAGACCACTTTAAATGAAAATCCAATCAAATCTACCCGCCGCCACTTTTTTTCAACGATGTCCGGTGGTATGACGGGAGTCGCTCTCTCGCAGTTAATTGGCAACGATTTGCTGTCCGCACTGGATACGTCACAATCGGTTGGGATGCCTCGTCAGCCGCATTTCTCGCCGCAGGCGAGGCAGGTGTTGCAGATTTTTTGTCCTGGTGCAGCTTCGCACATTGACTTGTGGGATCACAAGCCGTTGCTGGAAAAATATCACGGAACACCCATGCCAGGAGGAGAAACGGAAGTCACGTTTCAGGGAAAGAACGGGAATCTGATGAAATCGCCATGGGATTTCGCTCCCTCAGGCCACAGCGGAAAGATGATTTCATCCATGCTGCCGCACATGGCAAAACATGTGGACGACATAGCCTTTATCCACAGCATGACCTCGCGTACGAACACGCACGGGCCCGGTTGCATCTACATGAACTCGTGCTTCACTCGCGAGGGTTTCCCGAGTGCGGGCTCGTGGGTCAGCCATGCCCTTGGATCGATAAATGAGAATATGCCGACCTACGTTGCCATCCAAGACGTGCGAGGTGAACCACCCAACGGAAAGGCCAACTGGAGTAACGGATTTCTTCCGGCTCAAGATCAAGCGGTTGCAATGGCTGCGCAGCAACAGCTCCGGAACCTCAGGCGGCCCGCCACGATTAATATCGACCAAGAACAAGGCACGCGGGATTTCTTGAAGATCATCAATGCCGAGCATGCCGAAGCACATCCCGGCAATGACGAACTGCGCGCACGCATGGCCGCCTATGAGCTCGCAGCGAAAATGCAGCTCACAGCGCCCGAGGCCAGCGATCTATCTCGCGAGCCGCAGCATATTCACGAGCTCTACGGTATCGAGGACAGTAATAAGCTTAAAGCAGCATACGCGAAGAATTGCTTGCTCGCACGGCGATTCCTAGAGCGAGGTGTGCGTTATGTCAGTCTCTACTGCGCGTCCCGCGCCAGCGCGGTGGATGGACTGCTCAACTGGGACGCGCATAAGACCTTGAAAGCCGACTACGAGCGACATTGTCCCATTTTTGACCAGCCTACAGCCGCACTTTTGTCCGACATGAAACAACGCGGCATGTTGAACGATGTTCTCGTGATATGGTGCACAGAGTTTGGACGCATGCCCACGCATCAGGAAGGTACTAGCGGTCGTGATCATAATCCCGACGCCTTCACCACATGGATGATGGGTGCAGGCGTCAAAGGTGGCGTGAGCTATGGCGAGACCGACGAGTTCGGCCGCCGCGCCGCTGTCGATGTGGCAACTGCATATGATTTTTACGCCACTGTGCTGCACTTGCTAGGACTCAATCACGAGAAACTGACCTATTACCACAATGGCGCAAATCGCCGTTTAACCGATGTCCATGGGCACGTCCTCAAAAATATTCTCAATTGAAATTTTTCCTCAATAGATCGCAGAGAACGTAAAAGAAGACTATTCGGATTCGAGTTTCCCTCTCACTTCCAAGCACACATGAGAACGATTTTTCTTTTCCAGTTCTTTGCGTTCCATTGCAGCATTTCAAACTACTCGAACGCTGCCGAAGACATTGCCTTCTTTGAACAAAAGATTCGTCCGGTGCTCGTGGAGCATTGCTACTCTTGCCACAGTGCAGAGGCTAAGAGTCTGAAGGGCAACCTTTATCTAGATTCGAAATCCGGTTGGGAACGCGGCGGTGACAGTGGCGAGGCGGTCATTGTTCCCGGTAAACCGGAGGCCAGTCTACTCATACGATGCGTCCAACATCTCGAGGACGACCTGGCCATGCCGCCCATGAAACCCAAATTGCCCAATGCAATCATAATTGATCTCGTGAAGTGGGTGGAAATGGGAGCTCCTGACCCACGCGACGGCAAGAACACGGAAGCCAAACGCGGCGATAAATCTTGGTGGTCGCTGCAGCCGCTCGCCAAAGAGTTCAAACACGACAATATCGATGCTTTCATCACTGCAAAGCTCGCAAAGTTGAAACTCGAACTCAATCCGCCCGCCGATGCGCGATCGCTTATTCGACGCATGTCGTACGACGTAACCGGCTTGCCACCGACGCTCGAAGAAGTAGAGCGTTTTACATGGGAGCATCAATCCCATCCGGTTCGGGCGATCGAGGCTCTAGTCGATCGATTGCTCGATTCACCTCGCTATGGCGAGCGCTGGGGACGTCACTGGCTCGACACGATCCGCTTCGGTGAGAGCATGGGCTTCGAGCGAAACGTTATCATTGACGATCTCTGGCCTTTTCGAGACTACGTTATCATGTCGATCAACGACGACAAACCGTTCAATCAGTTCATCGTCGAACACATAGCGGGTGATGTCATCGGCATGGACAAGCCAGAAGTTGAGGTTGGAAGCGCATTCCTCGTCGCAGGGCCCTACGACGACGTGGGAAATCAAGATGTTGTCGCACAGAAGAACATCAGGGCTGCAACACTGGACGATATGATCACTGCGGTCAGCGGCGCGTTCCTCGGCTTGACCATCAATTGTGCGCGGTGCCACAACCACAAATTCGATCCCATCCCAACGGAAGATTACTACCGATTGCGATCCGCATTGGAAGGGGTTGCACACGGGTCGCGGGTGATCGCCTCGAAAGAGCAAAGAGCGGCGTTCGCGGCGGCGACTGAGCCGTTGGCGGCCGAATTGAAAAAATTCGAGTCAGAACAAAAAACACTTGATAAGGCTATCGAAGTTCGCGCGAAAGATGCCTTTGGTAAGTTCACTCCAAAACGTTCAAAGATCGATCCGCGAGGCACCGACGAATCGTTTTCAGCCACAGAAGCGAAGTATCTCAAGTTCGTCGTGACTGGTCTCACGAGCGATCCTGGTCCGAACACTAAGGGCAAACGCTTAAGTACTCAGGGAGGAAAACTCACTGAGTTTCAAGTCTGGAGCGCAGACAATCCAACACGCAACGTCGCCCTAGCCTCAAACGGAACCTTAGCCGACGGCGAAAAATCGGCGTCGGCAGAAGATTTTCCGGAGGCATACGGCCCCCAATACTGCATCGACGGGATGTTGGGCGAGGCTTGGTTGATCGGGGAACCACCTATTCTAACACTCACTTTCGCAAAGCCAGAAAAAATCAATCGGATCGCGTTTATCAATGCTCGAGGTAACGCTGGAGCAGAGGAAGGCCAGTCACGCGGAGCCACACCATGCGAATATGAAGTCCAAGTCTCCATGGACGGTGAAAGCTGGCGTACTGTTGCGAGCGCCGAAGGTCGAGAGCCATGGACATCTGAACATGGGGTCGCAATGGCCCGATTGGACGTCAAGACGAGGGACGATCGCGAGAAACTCGACCAATTGGGCAAGCAGATCGCGGAGGTTCGGGCGAAGCTGAACGCCGTACTTAAGCTGCCGCAGGTCTGGGCCGGTGTCTACTCACAGCCCAAGGAACCCACCTTCGTTCACAAAGGTGGTGATCCGACGAAGCCCGGCGATGCCGTTGCGCCTGCGAGCCTTAGTGTGCTGGATCAGGTTACGACGCCCTATGAATTGAAGTTCGATGCTGAAGAGGGACAGCGTCGCCTAGTTCTGGCGAGGTGGATAACGAGTGACAATAACCCACTCACAGCACGTGTGCTTGCCAATCGCGTTTGGCAACATCATTTTGGCAATGGCATTGTCGATACACCTAGTGACTTTGGGTTCCTTGGAAGCAAACCGACGCATCCCGAATTGCTCGACTTTCTCGCTGTCCGACTCATTTCCAATGGTTGGAAGGTAAAGCAATTGCATCGCGAGATCCTGCTCTCACAGACATACATGCAAAGTGCAGCGTATCGCGACGTTGCAGCTAATGAAGACAAAGACGCTCGCATTTTGTGGCGATTCCCACCACGCCGCCTGAGTGCTGAGGAGATACGCGACACGATGCTTAGCATTGCAGGAAAACTACAACTCGACCCCATGGGCGGCCTCGGATTCCGCCTTTACAGGTTCACGCAAAACAACGTCTGCACTTACTTCCCACTCGAAGAACATGGACCAGAGACATTCCGCCGCGCAGTCTATCATCAGAACGCCCGAGCAAGTGTCGTTGATGTCTTAAGTGACTTCGACCTTCCCAATATCGCGTTCGCCGCGCCTACTCGTACCAGCACCACCACGCCGCTTCAATCTCTTACACTACTCAATCACGGCTTTACGCTCAATATGGCCCAAGGCCTAGCCAATCGGCTTACGGCAGTAGACCCAATTACTCAAGCCTATCGTATCGTGTTCCAACGCGACCCGTCGGCCAAGGAGCATGAAGCTGCCGCTAAACTAGTTGCCACCCACGGCTCCGCAGCAATGTGCCGCGCTTTGCTAAATGCCAACGAATTGATTTATCTCGATTAAAGAGAATGGCACGTCTGATCAACACATCACGAATCTTCGTGCTACTCATTTGGACACTTCTCGCTTAACGCCACCATTGGTTCCCAGGCTCCTGCCTGGGAACCCAATGAATTGCAGGCTCTGCCTGAGCTGTGCGACAAATAGCAGTTTACGAAAAATGCGTTGATGCTAGTTTTGTTCCGTTCTGCGATCTGGATTTTCAGGTTGGTCGGGGGCTTGTCCCCCACCAACCTTGTTTTGGCGTACTAACGGCTGGCACTCGCGAATCGACCCGTTCCCCTCGGCTTTGTCCGCCGGAGGCGGGGCAAAGCCGAGGAGAACGGGAGTTCGGACGCCCAATTGTATGGATAGTACGCCAAAACGCATCCGTCGGGAGCAAGCCGGGCAAGCCCCGAACGGATGAGCTAGCGATATTGTCTAAGTCTATTGTTGTTCGGAACAAAAAAGACTAGATATAAATCAGAAAGAAATATCGAATCTGCTATTTGTCGCACAGCCCAGGCTTGTCCTGCTAAACCCATGAATCCACTCTCCCGTCGCGATTTCACTAAGAACTCCCTTGCTGCACTGACTCCTCTCGTAGCCAGTTCATTCATTGAGTCTCAACTAAATGCGTTGTCGCATGGTCAATCGCCAAAACGTATCCGCGTTGGCCAAATTGGCACAAAACATGGTCATGCCACAGGGAAATTGGAGGCCGTGAAAAAACTCAGCGAACACTTCGAATTGGTCGGAGTGGTCGAAGCGGATACGAAACAACGAGACCAAGTCCAAAAGTCGGACGCTTTTGCCAATTTGCCTTGGATGACCATGGACCAATTGCTAAATCAGCCTGGTCTACAACTTGTAATGGTAGAGACGGACATCGACCAGTTGCTCCCGGTGGCTGAGAAGTGCCTGTCTGCTGGCATGCACATCCATCTAGACAAACCTGCTGGTGCATCCCTGGACCATTTCCGACGCGTGACCAAAATTGCGGCGGAAAAGAAGCGGATCATACAGATGGGTTATATGTTTCGCAGCAACTCGGCATTTCAATTCATATACGAGGCGGTTAAACAAGGATGGTTAGGAGAGATTTTCGAAATTCACGGCGTGATGAGCAAGAAAGTCGGAACGAACGACCGAGCGGAGCTAGCCCGTTACCGAGGAGGATCCATGTTCGAACTAGGCTGTCATTTGATTGATGCCGTAGTTACGATACTTGGCAAGCCACAAACCATTGTGCCAGTGAATCGCAACACACATCCAGAACTTGACCAACTTAACGATAATTGCTTAGCAATTTTCCAATATCCGAAAGCCACTGCTTCCATCCGGAGTAGCGTGGTAGAAGTGGATGGCAATCGTCGCCGGCAATTCGTCGTGGTAGGTACGCTTGGAACGATAGCGATCGAGCCACTTGAGCCGCCGAGGCTAACACTCACACTAGATCAACCTCGAGGCAACTTTCGCAAAGGTACTCAAATAGTAGAACTCCCAAAGATGACCGGCCGATACGACGGCGATTTGCTTAGTTTGGCCACTGCCATTCGCGGTGAGAGCAACTATGCTTATTCGTTGGAACATGATTTAATCGTGCAAGAATGTGTCTTACAAGCCAGCGAAATGCAGTAGCATCCTATGAGATTCCGCTATTCGGCGTTGACCGCCTTATCTATTCTGAATTGTCTAGCTCAAGAAATTCCAGTCATTGCCCAGGAAAAATCGGTCCCGACCAACAGACGCCCAACCACCTTCGAAACTGCGCAAGATGCCCCAAGTGCGGTCGTTTTGGACAAGATTTCGCAGATGCAAACAACGGCGATCACCGACAAAACCGCGACATGGGGACACTGGGGAAATCGGCCGAGCAGCTACAGCGCTTGGACAAACCACTCGAATCGATTAATACCTGTCTATGTCTTTGGTGATTCATTCGCCAATTACATGAATGAGGGGAGTGTGTATCGCGACGCTGCAAAACTGGAGAAGTTGTACGGCCGAATGCCGACCAATACCCTCAATCCGAACGCGGACTATGCGGATCAAACCAACGTCTATGATCTTCAACGAAAAGCAACTGAGGAGCGTGGAAAAAAATATGTGTTCTTAGTTGTCTTCGATGGAATGGATTGGCAGACTACACAAGCCGCCGCCATCTACAAGTCAGGCAAGGTTGGATACACCGAAGGCCGTGGCACAGGTCTATTGTTTCAAGACTACAGCAAATCCAAGACGGACTTTGGATACTATGTTTCGGCACCTTTTGGCGATGAAGTAGAAACCGACGTCGACGCACAGTTAAACATCAAACCGGTGACCAAGTTTGGAGGCTATGACTCCAGATTGGCAGGCTCTTTTCCATGGCAATCTGAGATCGACGTGGAATACCCAATCGGTCGATCAAAAGTTTCTGTGCATTCCTACACGGACTCGTCTTCCTCTGCGACGTCGCTGACCGCAGGAATCAAGACGATCAACGGCGCTTTGAACTTAGACTTTCAAACTCAGCATGTTGAGACCATCGCGCAATGGCTACAAAGAACCAAAGGCTTTTCAATTGGAACAGTCACAAGCGTCCCCATTAGCCATGCGACGCCTGCCGCTGCCTATGCACACAATGTTAGTCGAGACGATTACCAGGACCTGACACGCGATATGCTGGGGCTGTCAAGTGTGTCGCATAAATCAAATCCGCTGCCGGGACTCGATGTCGTTTTGGGGTGCGGTTATGGCGAAGTGACCGAAGACGGAAAAGGTCATGGACAAAACTTCATCCCCGGCAATCGGTACCTTACCGAAGAAGATCTGAAACGGATTGACGAAAAGAGCGGTGACCCAACAGCAAAGTACGTTTTTGCTCAACGAACGAGCGCGGTCAATGGTGCCAAGCTGTTGGCGGATGCAGCGTCCAGAGCTGCCGTTCAAAAGAAACGACTGCTGGGCTTCTTTGGCGTTAAGAAGGGACACTTGCCCTTTCAGACAGCGAATGGCGATTACAAACCCGTATTGGATGTGAAGGAAGCTGAAGTCTATTCGGAAGCAGACATCGACGAAAATCCGACATTGGCACAAATGACAGAAGCTGCAATTCAAGTTTTACAGGAAGACCCGGACGGGTTCTGGCTAATGGTCGAATCGGGGGACGTCGATTGGGCGAATCATGGCAACAACATTGACAATTCAATTGGAGCGGTACTTAGCGGAGACGCTGCGGTTGGGAAAATCTTCGATTGGATCGAGGCTCGAAACGCTTGGGAGCAATCTCTGGTCATTGTAACTTCGGATCACGGACATTACTTTCACCTTCTGATGCCTGAAGCGTTGATAGGCAAATAAAGCGAGTGGTGTATGGAAAGTGCATAAAGCCGCATCCACATTGATTTTGTGAGTGGTTGGAAGTGGATCTTGATAAAGATTCTGTGCCGCAAGGATTTTTAACAAGATCCACTACCCACAAAATCGACTTATTCGAGGCACAAGTGCCGCAACCTGAAATTGTTTCGTCACCAAGGGGCGGTGAAATGCCCCCGAGTTTTACTCAGGGGATATTTACCATAATTCTAGAAATAGATGGTCATAACCCCTGGGGTGAAGCCAAATGGCACTCACTTTGAGCCGGAACGCGCTAGCGTGCGGACCGGTATTGGGCGCTAGCCGCGACGCCATGAATTGCGACCAAAAACGCGGCTAGCGCCTTCGGCTCAACCCAAACTAAGGCCGGATGATTTACTAAATTGCAACAGGTCGATCGATTTCCAACAAATCGCATGCCCGCTCCAGGAGGCGATCTGTGGTGAATGGCTTCTGCATAAAGTCGTTTGCACCTGCCGCTCGCAAGTCGGAGACTTTATCTTGCTCGACCATACCAGAGATACAAAGGATCTTGACGGAATCCATCGTGCGATCGCCACGGACTCGTGTGCAAACTTCTCTTCCATTGATATCCGGAAGCATCACGTCCAAAATGACGATGTCTGGACGGAATTCTTTGACTTGCATCCCGGCGTCGAAACCGTTGTTCGCGGTGCGGATATCAAACCTGCCGTCGCGCTCGAAGGTGTCGTACATGAGATCAACCAAATCTTGATCGTCATCGACGATCAGCAATTTCTTCTTTCCGCTTTCTAACGCATCCGTTGGGATTCCGTTGTCTTTCATGAAGACGAACAGCAGATCGCGGGGAATTCGACGGAATCGACTGCCTGGAACGCGAAATCCTTTCAGCGATCCATTATCGAAACAGCGAATGATCGTTTGTTGGCTTACCTTGCAAATTTTGGCGGCTTCGCCAGTCGTGAAAACAGTTTTTGTGCTCGACATTGGGGGAATCATCCTTCCTGAATGTTCGTTGCAATGTTGACGACGGGTCGCCAAACTCGCACGCTCGGTCTATCC
>JAYTVL010000595.1:0-11294 GCA_043744075.1 Pirellula sp.
GGTCGATTCGCGAGTGACGCCGTTAGTACGCCAAAACAAGGTTGGTGGGGGACAAGCCCCCGACCAACCTGAAAGGCCAGATCGCAGAACGGAACAGAACTCGCATCAACGCATTTTTCTTAAACTGCTATTTGTCGCACAGCCCAGGTGCGACCTACTCGGACGGAGTTTTTTGTTCGATCAAACTCGACTGTTCGTTGGTAGGACGTATCGATTCGAAGTAGCGTCGAACGGTTTCGCGGTGCCCCAAAGGCAGAGGCTCAGAATCGATGACCTCCTCCATCTTCTTACGAAACTCAACATACTTTTCGGAATACAATCGAGTAGCATCTTGCTCAGCTTCTGGAGTGCTTGTCACTTCGCGTTCGCTTGGTCCGTCTCCTGCCATTCCCGTAATGTTCTCTTGCTTGCGTTGACTATCAAGTGAAGTCTTCTCGTCGCCGGTTGGATTATTCGACGCGCCTGTGCCCCAAGTGTTCTTTGGCGAATTCGACTTTGCGACCGAGTTGCAGCCATTCTTATTACAGGAACCTTGGCAGCAGCCTTTGCATTCTGACAACCGATTCAGTTGGCAGCTCAGACACTCACCGATTTTCTTCTTCATGCCTTGTTTCTTGCAAACAACTGCGGCTTTGCATTGTCCGTCTTTGCACTTAGACTCGTCTGAATTTTCCAAGCCCTCCGTTAGTTCCTTGATCGCGTCACTGAGCTCACCCTTTTTTCCATTTCCGAGATTTTGGCTTACCTTCTTCATGTTCGCTACGACAGCATCACGCTCCTTGCGAGTCATCGTAGACGTATCAATTTTTTCTAATTCAGATGCAGCCTTTTCATATTTCCCTTGTTCCATTGACTGTGCTGCCGCCTGCATCGCATCGGAAGCCTTCATGGCTTCGGCCAACTGTTGCAATTGAGCATCGATTTGTGCGATGTCCAATTGCTTTACGGCTTCGGTGATCGCAAACTGCATTTCCGATAACTTCGAAAGAGCGTCTTTCTGATCTACATCCGGAGCCTTCATCTCTTCTAGCATCTCCTTAAGCTCTTCTACCAATTCCTCGAGCTCAGGAGACTTTTGTTCTTTCAATAGTGATTCAAGTTCTTCTACCATTGTTTCTTCCAAGAGCGAAGCTTGTTCACGAACAACCTGCAAAGGCTCGTCAGGATCATTCGACAGCAATTCGGCTTTCGGCAACATGAAACTGGCGATCAAGCCAGCGCAGGCCATCGCACACCAAACAGAGTACTTCGGTGCAACGATTGGCCTCGCGTTTCTGGGATCGATTTTAGAAAGGTGCAATTGTGTATCCGCCAATTGCAACTCTTGAATCTCCGTCCGACTCGCTAAACCCGCGAATTGCAATGCTGTGGTCGCTCGGTCCTTGAGTCTGCAATTGATGTCAATCAATCGTGCCGCCGTATGCAAACGAACCGGCCAAGCAAAAGCCAAAACAGTTGGAATCAAAGCGATCGCCGCGAGCGAAGGTATCAACCATGGGAGGGACAGGTTTGGTTGAAACCAATGGACGAGAAGCCATACGATTCCGACAGCTGCCGAAACCGTTATTGAGGCTACCGCACATTGGAGGCACCGGCTGATTCGTTGACGACGCTGTACGGGTACGAGAAAAGTTCGGATCGGGTGATTCATGACAGCGACCTTGATCTCAGAGGGCATCATACTGGAACATTATTCAACCGGGATCATTGTATCGGTCGCGAATTCCCAATTGCGAGCGGAATCTAGCTGTTTTTTGCCACAAACTGAAAAATTAACCGAATATATTCCACTAGTAGCCGGAGTCGTAAGACTTCGGTAATTGCTAGGCCCCCTGAATTCTTGCGAATCCAGCTACCCTAAAATCAAGGTGTCAAAGAGCACGAATGCTACCACTTTTCCTGTATAAACAATTCGTCAACAGCATCCAGGTAAGCTTTTGCTTTAACGGTAATTTCTGGCGGAGGAGCGGCCAGAGAAACCTGTTGCCAGGCCAGGTCCGAGCTTTGGGCAAGAATCCGTACGAGCTTTGCGCCAGTTGTCGCATCCGAAACTCGCACAAACTGTTTGTTCAATGCCAATGTCGCTGTAAAAACGGAATGAGTTGGGCCGCGTACTGCCGTCAAGTAAGCCTTGGTTCCATCGTCGCTCAGCACAACTTCGTGGAAGGTATCGCCGGCAAATCCACCCTGCGTCATCGTCCACTCTGACCGCCCGCTGGAACCAATAGCCGCATAAATCCCGGTCGTTCGCAAACTTCCGTCCTTCATGTAGAAACTCGAAGCTAGGTTTTCGAGATTACTTGAATAACCGGGTAATACTCCCAAAACGCTGAAGTTGAATTCCGCGTCGACACCACCTGGGGCAACAATAGTTTGTGTAAACGAATTTGCTCCGGGCGCGTCAATAGTCAAAAATGGCACCGCATAAGTGACCGTGTAGGCACCCGGTGGCAACAAATCGAAAGAATAGGAACCATCGGTATGCGTCTGCTTCGTCAAAGTACGACTTGGAGCAGTTGCTGTTGCAGGGACTGTCAATGTTATTTCGACGCCGCCGATTCGAAGTTCATTGGCTTCCATCGTTTTCGAGTCGTTATCGTCCACGTACACGACGCCACGGATCTTGCTAGGAATGAACGGCAAAACTTCGACATTGAAAGTTCCGATGGAGGTCTTCGGATCAGCCGTACCATTGGTTGTGCCGTTGTCGATTACTTCGTATTTAAACGTATCGCGACCGACTGAACCTATCGGAGCGGTGTACGTGATCGATCCATTAGAGTTCAAGACGACCGTTCGTCCGCTTGTTATCGATTCTGGAACGATGCGGAGAACGCGAAGTGTCTGTCCACTTTCGTTGGCTGGTCCTCTGGGCATCGTCGCCAAGTCGGCTGTCAGATTGAATATGGTTGAAACACTTGCGTACACATCGCGAGTCAACGTGGCCGCAGTGGGTGCGTCATTTACCTCTGTGACCCGCACATTCTGTGTTACGTTGGATGTCGCCTGCCCATCGCTGATTGCATAGACAAAGCTATCCGGACCGTTGTAATCCGCAGCAGGGGCGTAGACGAGTTTCGCACCAACCTGAGTTACAGTTCCACCATTGGCGGTATTGATGGGAGCAGTCAAGGCAACGAACGATACGACTTGCGAAGACTCATCTGCAGGTCCAGGAAGATCATTTAAAAGTAACGACGAAATGGTAATCGTAGCCGACGTATCTTCAGCCGTAACGACTATTGGGTCCGCGCCTGCCACTGGTGGATCGTTGACAGCGGCCACGTTGATTGTCAACGTAGCTGACGCACTTAGCGGTGGTACACCGTTGTCAGTCACTGTGTATAAAACCAAAACCTGTCCGTTAAAGTCTTTGGCAGGCGTGTAAACAATATTGCCATTGTTAACCGCAACGGTACCACTACCAGCGGTCTGGTTCACGACATTCGAAACCGTCAACGTCTGGGTATCTTCACCAGGCCCCTTGCTCAAGCCACTCGTAATCGTAGACCCGAGGACGGTCAAAACGACGTCTTCCGTTGCTGCGGCAGTTCGATCTGCGGCTGTCGGTGGATCGTTCACATTGGTAACGGTAATCGTGACGGTTGCAGTCGAGGCAACGCTACTCGGAACGTTGTCATTCATCGTGTAAGTAAACAGGGCATCACCGAAAAAGTTGGCTGGCGGCGTGTAAACCAAACGATCGTCCGTTAGTACGCCCGGTGTTCCACGGTTGTCCAGAATAACCGAACCTGTGCCTGCTCCAGGTTGTGTAAACGACAGGAGGCTCTTAATGGCGCCTGCGTTTGCGAAGTCATTGGCGATCACGTCGATAGTGAACGCACCCGAATCCTCTGGGATACTTGCAGTGTCCGTCAACGCGAATGGCAGGACCGGCGGAATAATGAAGACTTCGACATTTGCAGATGATGTCAACCCTGCAGCATCACGAATCGTGTACGAGAAAGTTGATGTGGTGTTGAAGGAACCTGTCGGTGGCGTAAATAGGACGGCAGTGCCAGTCGCATTTACGGTTGCCGTCCCAATGGTTGGAGCCGTAACCGATACGATGGTGATCGTGTCGCTGGTTTCAAGTGGACCTGCGTTATCATTTCGCATGACAGCGAGTGGGTTTGCGACGTTAATCCCCAAGACTACGAACCGGGCCGCATCGCCCGTATCATTGACCGCAATTGGAGCGTCATTGACACCTGTGACGTTGACGGTAACAGTTCCAACTGCAGTCAATTCCGTAGGCGTTGCATTGTCCGAGATCGTGTATGTGAACGTGTCAGATCCAAAGAAATTGGCAGCTGGTTTATAGGTTGTTACGCCACCAACGGTTGTGATCGTTCCGCCTTGCGCAGTTGGACTCTGAATTGAAATCAACCGCACGGCCTGAGTGGCCGATTCTCCTGGGCCAGGGTTGGAGTTCGCAATCAGATCCGTTGGAGCACCGGCACCGATCAGAATCAACGAACCGTCTTCCACTGCGGTAAGAGTTCCAATGAATGGAACGGGAGCGTCATTCACTGGAGTCACATTCACAGTAATGGTTGCAACTGTATCCGCGCCTAAACTGTCTCGTCCAGTCGCCGAAAAGATTGCATTTCCAAAGAAGTTGGCGGCCGGTAAGAAATTGATGTTACCGCCGACAATCGAGACTGTTCCATTCGTCTGAGCGGAAGGAGTGACGGAAAAGAAAGCGACCGTTTGAGGAGGTGTGTCATTGATTTCGTTTGCAGGTCCTGGTGTGAACACTTGCGCAGGAGTAATGACTAGTGGATTCGCTGCACCTGGATCTTCTGCAACACTGAATTGGGTACCGATGACTACCGGACGATCATTGACGGGCGTCACGTTGATCGAGACGGTGCCAATAGCCGTGTCAGCCGTTGGAGAGACGTTGTTGCGAACCGTGTAGGTGAACACGACCGGTCCGAAATAATCAGGACTCGGTGTAAACGTAATATTCGGTCCTCCGTTCACAAAGGAGACTGTGCCGCCAACACTCGGTTGAGTGACCGCAACAACGCCTCTCGAGGTTCCGAAACGATCGATGTCATTCTGAAGGACGTTGATTGATGTCTGGCCCGAATCCTCGGCGACACTCGCATTATCCGTGATTGCGGACAGTCTGTCGGCAATGTTAAGAATTCCGGTCGGAAGAACAACGACGGACGATGCCAAGTATTGGACCGGAGTGGTACCATACAACGCAAGCCCAAGATTGTTGCCGGTTGACCCAGCTGCCGGTGGAGGTGATGTGTCACCACTCAAGTTGATTTTTCCAGGTGCTGCAGCTTTGAAGAGGGTGTCCACTACATTTACAAAGCTCGAAGCTTCTCTAATATCCAGCAAGTTCTTATCCGAAAACCCTCCCATGAGAGTAATGGTCCGCGTCGGCGAATTCGCAACAGGCGTCTTTAATCGACCATCCAAACCATTAATATATTTAACACCAGTAACAGTGCTGCCCCCAACTACGAAGTCATTATTCAAACGATGATTTCGGGCGACAGACGCAACGATATCCAAACTAGGATCTGCGGTGTTCTGACCAATTGCCAAACTAACCGCGACACTGCTTCCGTCTACCAGACTGTTCGTTCCAACTTGAAGGCTGTTTGGCAAGTCCGTATGTGCCAAGCGGCCAATGAAGTTGATGCCAAATCGAGACGTTGTCGTGCTATTGAGAAGTCGAACCGAAACGTTACCTGCACCAATGGATGGCAAAGCTTGAAGCGCATTTCGGATATTAACTCCAGTTCCGTCACCGTCATAAATCAGCGTTCCACCGCCGCCTTGGAAGAAAGCGGGAGAAATTGCCGCTGTGGTTTCAGTTCCGAATTTGATTGTGAATGTTCCGCCGCGAACAGCGTTTCCGATGTCAACCTGATTGTATTCTCCCCATTGGAACTCTAACTTCTCTGCAGCTGTATTGTCATCGTTCCTATACGACAGATCGTGGTAGGCGCTAAACACCCCTTGAGGCAATGCACGCAAATCAAGCATCTGCGTTCGTACGATCACTCTATCCCCGGTTCCGATCGTTGCCTCCGGGATTAAATCGTTCGGATTCGGATCGGCCAGTTCAGCACCAGCCGTTCCGTCCGCATTGACAGAGAAAAACTTGTACCGAATTTGAGCTAATTCACCAACGCCTTCGCCATTATTGATCGCATTGATCACGACGAGGGCATCTAAGGGAGACAAGCTATTGTCATTATCGGAATCCACAAAAGAATTGGCATCCGTTGGCGCCTGGCCCGCTAGTGTTCCTGAACCTTGCGTATTCAGTCGATTGATGACAACAAGCGCATCGAGCGGAGAAATGCTGAAGTCTCCATTGACGTCTGCTGCGACAAGCGAATTATGAAACGGCATGATGTCCGCGGCCATCAATTGCCGTTGCTCAAGAGCTTCTAGACGAAGCATTCGCTTCACCCATCCCTGTTTGGCAGACTTTTCGCTGCGATTTCGCGTTTTTGATATGCGAGCCTGACGTGTTGGCGAAACGGACATCGATTCTTCCACCGTAAAGATCAAGAAAGGAAAAGCTTTGGAAAGAAAATTCGAAGGACAAACAAAATGTCCCTGCAAACTCCCGTACTGTGAGGGTACTTGGCGATCGATCGGATTTCAATCCACTTCTTGCCTAGACTGGCTAAATTACCCATTCGTCCCAGACTTCGCGTGAATTTGCCGTCCCTAACAGTTTTTCCGTTAATGTGCATTTTTAGAGCTGGAAACCCTAAAGAAGTTCCACCGAACACAAAAAACCCAGAATCCTCACCCGCGCAGAAAAAAGTAAAGATTTTTTTCTTTATATCCGACGGTCGAAAACACCTAAACCGCCAAGCCACACGGAATTTGCCCCGTTTGGCATCCTGATTTCTATTTACGCCGTTCGGTCAATTCCTCTATCATTGCCAAGTTATTGCCAGCAGTGCAATCAATTTGAACGGACGAATTACTCCTGGGAGCGTCGCCACAGAGGCTGAAGAATGAACGGACAACTACTCCTATTGCTCATTTCGATGCTGTTGCAGAATCCTGGTGGCGAAGTCCTGCCTGGGCCAAACCGAATTGGCTCCCAAGGTTTTCCTCTTGGGATGCCTGCAAACGCTCCTATTTTGCCGACAGAAGTGCCCGCTCCGAATTGCACGGTAGGTTGGGGGATGGACAAAGGAGACGGCAAGTTCTGCATGATTATTCAAATCGCTCCCGAGGCCATTGTTGCATTTGCTCAAGGTCCACAAGGGCAAGAACTAACGGCCGATATACCGGACGGCATTCGAAATCGAATCGAAAAAGTAATTGTCCGGATCGGCAGCGGGCAAGTCGAACGGGTCCCGCCCAATCCTCAATCCTTTAGCGACAGCCGGTCGAATGGAAATTTGCCGCACATAGCCAATCTGGACACTCGTTCGCCAGTTACAATCGATCGCTCTCCGGCTCTATTTAATGCCTCCGGAGGACCCGGACTACCAAACGGGAACGGGCAGTTGAATCCTGGAAGTATGGTCAATAACGGCCAGCAAAATATCGAGCCAGGAGCATATCCAACAAATAACCCATCCAATTACGGCGATCGATCGAAGCCAGTAGGCACTTTTGCCGGTAACGGTTCAAACACAGGAGGTTTTACAGGTTCACCCGGATACGATATCGGTAACCCAAACATTGGAAGTCTCCCGACCAGTGGACGCAACGACTTATTGCCTTCCACGTCTTCTTCTTCTCGAGATGGCTTCCAGCCTACGCAAACCAAACCGTTGGATTTCTTACAGAATCGCTCAAATTCGGGTGCCGCGGGAATCCCATCGAGCAGCTACCCAGCCCCACAAGCCAATTATGCAAGCCAACCCTACTCAAACCAAGGCTACGCAAACTCAAACCAAGGCTACGCAAACTCAAATCAAGGCTACCAAAATCAAGGAAACGTTCCTTCAGGTACCAATCGACCCTATACACCAGTCGCACAAAATACGAATCCCGCTCACAACTACAACGAAAATTACGCTACTCAAGCGCCCTACACTAACCCAAACGGTTCGCTTTACTCAAACCCGAACAGTACGCCATCGATTGCACAATCGCAGCAATACGGTGCTCCACTGCAGCAACAGGCAAGCCCCTATGCGACAACGAACCCTTACCCAGCGGGAGCGGGTACATCTTTTGCATCGATGCCCGTTCCAATATCGCGGCCTATGCCGTCAAATTTACAAACTAATGACAACGTAATCAACGACGATCAGTCTATTCCAAAAGACACAGTGCTCCCTTTGATGTTGCTTTTCTCGATCATTTGCAACGTCTATCTCGGTCTATGGATGAGCAAGTTACGCGATAGCTACAAGCAACTGGTTAGTGACCGGCGAGGAATCCCCATTTCGGATCTTTCAAATTAATTCGGAAACCCTTAATTGTTCGTCGCATACTGAGAGAGTACTTCTTTCGCACGTTCACTGAACTGGCCAAAATGGATCTTTCCTAATCTTAGATCGAGGCACGTTAATGCATCATCTGAGAACAACGCCACAGACGGAGCGTAGGAAGCCAATGGAATGTCAAAAGAATGAGGGCAAAAGAATGATCAGAATTATTACCGCTGGTCCGTCAACGACAAGCGTCTCCCAATACGGCTCATTCAACAAGTAGACCTCGAACCACCAAGCCCATTCTCTTGCCGCAATCCATTCGGAATGATTCGGCTGGTTTCTTATTTGGGTGCTCGCTATTTGGTCCTTGTTGGCAAGTGCAATAAATCAATTTCGTGAATTAGGAGCATCACCTATGCCCAGGCTCGTTTCGTCCAACGGGCAATCATCAATCCAATCATAGGAATTCGGGTTGTCGATCAACTGTTGAACGCATTTCCAAAGTATTTACCGCTTAGCAGTTAACAACTTAAGGTGGATCTTCGCGACGTCGGCCATGTAACTGTCGACTTCTTGTTCGAGACACTTTTCAAGCCACTGCTTTGCTTTGTCTGTGTCTCGAATCGCGTCGTAGTAAAGCCCGACGTAAAGGAAACCATAGAATCGCGATAGCTTTTGGCCGCGTGAACCTGCGCCTCCGGATTCACTGGCTGCAATGACATCTTCCGGCGTTAGTTTGCCTTGGATCAACTTCTGAACCTGCATCAATGGCGCGCGGTTATCCTGTCCGGCCAACAATACATCCTTCTGCGATGCCTCGAGACCGTTTAATCTCACATTGCAAAGGAAATGCCAAAATGCATTCTCGACATCGTTCGGATTCACTTCACGATGGACCGCAAATTGTTCTAGGCCGTCCTTGAATCTTTCTGCATAGTAGAGTGCTATGCCTCGCTGCCAAAGAAACGGTTTGCTTTCGGGACTTAACTCAATACATTTGTCAAAGTCTAAGATGGACTCCGCAATTTTCCCACTACGAAACTTCAAGGAACCGCGAATACTATACAATTGAGAATTGCTCGGAAGGCTCTTGATTGCGGTGTCCATCTCTCGCAAAGCCTCGTCTGCTTTCCCATCCTTTAGCGCTTGCTCGACCCTCCGATGCCATCCTTCAAGTGTAGTTGGAACGGAATCCTGCGCTTGACAGCCGCCTCCCGACAAGGTTGCAAAGAGCGCGAAACCAAGGATTCCAGCTAGGACTCTGGACCCGTTCGTTTGTTCGCGTTGAACGAATCGGTTGACATTGTTGAAGTTGGACACAGGTTGGCTCCGTCTGTTGTTGCGTCTGTTGCATGAACGAAAACTCGGTAAAATGAATCTGGTCCCAGTATACGTTCTCGCAATCAGCCTTGCATCGTCAATCATGCCCCAGACAGTTCTTATCAATAACGCGACAGCGATATTCCCCAGTGGCCGGGCTCTCACCAATCTGTTCATCCGGGACGGAGTCATTGTCAGTGTGGATGCTGCACCGACAACAAAGGCCGATGACGTAATTGACGCAACAGGACTCGTGCTCTTTCCGGGATTGATTGATGATCAAGTGCATTTTCGCGAACCCGGCTTTACGCACAAAGAAGATTTATTTTCAGCCTCTCGAGCGTGTGCGGCGGGCGGCGTTACCTCTTTTTTGGAAATGCCCAACACCAAACCGGCGGCAATCGACCAAGCCCTCATCGAAGAAAAATATCGCTTGGCGGCGTCAAAATCGATCGTCAACTTTGGGTTCTATATCGGAGCCACTTCAACAAATATTGAATCGTTAGTCCATGCAACAGGTGTACCAGGAATCAAGATCTTCATTGGCTCGAGCACTGGTGATTTGCTGGTCGACGAGCAAGAGGCACTCGAATCGATCTTCGCCAACACAAAGCTCCCGATCTGCGCTCACTGTGAAGACGAATCCACCGTCCGCAAGAATCAAGCCAGATTGGGTGCAGATCTTAAACTCTCAGACCATTCACTAATTCGCGATGAGGCAGCTGCCGTGATCGCAACCCGCCGAGCTATCGATCTAGCTAAACGCTACAATCATCGGTTCCATGTCCTTCACATTAGCACCGCAGCCGAGATTCCACTTGTCTCCGATCACGCAAATCTCATTACTGGGGAGCTTTGTCCTCACCATTGGCATTTTAATGTAGATGACTATGCTCGGCTCGGTACTCTCGTTCAGATGAATCCGTCGATCAAGACGCGAGACGATAACACAAGGCTCTGGCAAGCGCTGTTGGATGGTCAAATTCAAGTCGTAGCGACCGACCATGCACCGCACACTTTAGAAGAAAAGCGACAGCCATACCCAAAGTCACCCAGCGGCATACCGGCGGTGGAAAATTATTTTTCGTTGCTCTTGGATCGGGCATCGAGGGGCGAATGCTCTTGGGAACAAATTGCGAGCTGGACGAGCGACGCGCCGGCTAGAGTTTGGGGTATCGTAGGCAAGGGACGTATCGAAGTTGGCTACGATGCAGATTTGGTTCTGGTCGATCCGAATCAAATTCGCACAATTGAAAATGAAAAGCAGTACACGAAAAGCAAATGGTCTCCTTGGGCAGGGGAATCGCTACGGGGCTGGCCGACAAGAGTATTCGTCGCTGGCCGAACGGTTTTTCACAACGGCAATATCGTGACAGAGCGACCGGCAGTTCGACTACAATTCGATCACACCCTCGGTGGATTTTGGAAAACCCAAGATGGAGTTGGAAGTAGGTGCCGCCTGCCGGGCGGTACAAGTTGGTAGGTGAAGCCTGGGCTGTGCGACAAATAGCAGTTTACGAAAAACGTGTTGATGCGAGTTTTGTTCCGTTCTGCGATCTGGCCTTTCAGGTTGGTCGGGGGCTTGTC
>JAYTVL010000596.1:0-43016 GCA_043744075.1 Pirellula sp.
CTTGTTAAAGATCCTTGCGGCATAGGATCTTTAACAAGATCCACTACCAACAACGCACTCCTTGAGCGCTTGGAAAGTGTGACGATTTTCATCCGACAGGTTTTCCACCGTACCACGACCGTTGCTTTCGGAATTTCAAGCAAGCTCAGCCTGACCGTTTCAAGCGGACTTTACCGTATCTTCATCATCTGAAAAAGTTTTCTTCAGCCGCTAATTCGATTTCGAATTTGACTTAATTGCTAGCGTTCATAGAATCGTCGACCGTCGAGCCGATGGGGGTTCGCAAGCGAGTCGTCTGGTCCTTGGAAACTGTTCCTCCCTAGCAGGCACTTAACGCAAGCATCAGCTCCATTGATTCGGCGACAAATAGGATGGTTCCTGTTTGGAAAGGAAACTGCGGATGGATGATTTCACGTCCGCAGACTCGCATGGTCCAGGAGTTTGCGATGAAAATAGCGCACGAAGTTGCTATGTTCGAAGGTTCGATCGCCGATTCGGTTGAAACCAGACTTCGCCAGAGGATTGGCAAAGAACGGATGGATCTTTGGTTCGGAGGTGATGCCAAATGGACACAAATCGGCAATAATGTGATCGGCATCGAAGTCGCCAGTACATTCATTGCGGATTGTGTTTCGAAGATGTTTCGAGACGATCTCCAAGCTGCAATTACGGAAGCGGCTGGTAGTCACTTCGGATTCCAAGTCTCGGTTGCTTCCCATTCAGAAGCAACATTGTCACAAGGCGAACAGCCAAAACCCACATCGCAGGATGGAACCGTGCTCGCTACCAATCCGTCCAATTTGTCGAAAACATCGCATGCGGAACTTGCCCAACAAGCGGCGAGAAAGCGTGAGCGCGCTCCCGTCGAGCAAGTGACCAAATTGCGAGTTGTTCGCGATGGCAATGCTAGCGAAGCTGACTCAAGAAGAGGCAGCGCCATTGCAGTTCAAAACGATAGCGATGAACCGGAGCGAACATCGGTCGACATTCATGTCGATCGATTGATGGAACTGCGACGCGAGAACGAAAGACGCTGGGATGAATTTGTTGCCGGCGAGCATAACCGATTGGCTTATACGGCCGCCGAAATGGTTCTGGAAAGACCAGGACAGATCAATCCGTTGTTGATCCACGGACCAAGTGGGACCGGCAAGAGCCATCTTGCGATCGGCTTGGCGCATAAGATGCGAATGATGTATCGTATGCGGCGTGTTTTGGTTTTGACCGCCGAACAGTTTACGATTGAGTACACTGAGAGCGCTCGCGGCGGAGGCTTTGCAAATTTCCGTCGCAAGTACCGCGACGTTGAAGCGATTGTGATTGACGATATCCAGTTCTGTTTAGGGAAAGCTGGGACGTTGGTAGAACTTCGGAACACGATTGACATGTTGCTGAGGGATCGTAGGCAAGTGGTCTTGGTTGCCGACAGGGGACTTAACGAGCTTTCTGGTTTGGGTGCGGATCTTTATGCAAGATTGGCTGGAGGGATGGCATGTGGCATCGATCCGCTTGATGCCAAGACGCGCGTAGAAGTCCTTAAACGCCTTTGCTTGAAGACACAAGTTGACCTATCCGGCTCAAGTATTGAGACGTTGGCGGTTCAGTGTAGTGGCGATGCCAGAGTATTGCAGGGGGTCTCACATCGTTTGATTGCCCAACAACGAGTCATCGGTCGGCAATTAACAGACGACGAAGCCATTCGGTGCACGTTGGATTTGATTAGGGCAAGTCATCCGATCGTTCGCATGAATGATATTGAGAAGGTCGTTTGCGAAGCGTTTGGGCTCGAAGGCAAAACGCTCCGAGCGAAAACGAAGTGCCAAAGTGTTAGCCAACCACGCATGCTGGCGATGTTCTTGGCCCGAAAATACACGCGAACTGCATTGTCTGAAATTGGCGATTACTTCGGCAAACGACAGCATTCGACAGTGATCTCTGCACAGAAGAAAGTGGAAAGCTGGATCGAGTCGGACGAGCTGATTGGCTGCGGACGAGGTCAAGTTGCTGTTCGTGAAATGTTGAAAAGTCTAGAAGCGACGTTGCAAGTAGGATAGTGGGATATGCTTCTAACCCTTCGACAGGCTGGAAGACTATCCCACGTTCGAAAAAATTATCTAGCCGTCCAGCCACCGTCGACCGTTAGCAAGCTGCCAGTGCAATAGCTACTTGCTGCACTTGCTAGAAAGACGGCTGCTCCCTGAATTTCTTCGAGCTTTCCCCAGCGCTCCAGGGCCGTTGCACCAAGGATATTGCGTTTTGCGTCCTCGGTATCAGCAATCGGTTCGTTCATTGGAGTCAAGAAAGGGCCTGGGCAGATCGCGTTGACGGTGATTCCATCTTTGGCTAATTCAATGGCCAGTGCTCGAGTCAATTGAACGACAGCTCCTTTGCTGCTGGCATAGGGTGTTCGATTCGCCAAGCCAACCGTCCCAAGCGTGCTTGCCATGTTGATGATTCGACCGTATTTCTGCTGTTTCATGAAAGGGACAACTTGCTTGGCAAGATACCAAACACCAGTTACATTTACATCGCAAACTTTGCGAAATTCCTCCAACGTCGATTGCTCGATCGGGCCTCTGATATTAATGCCGGCGTTGTTGACGAGAATATCGATGCCGCCCAATTTTTTTGCGGCCAGCTCGACGAACTTGGGAAACGCATCGGTGTCCCCCATTTCAAGCGGCAATCCAAAGACATCTTGCCTAGTTGCCGCCGCGATTGAGTTGGCAACTTGGTGAGCATCGTCAGCACTTCTTGCTGTGATCATCACTTTTGCGCCGCAACTGGCAATTGCGGCGGCGATCGCGGTTCCAAGCCCGCGAGAGCCACCTGTGATGATCGCTCGGCAACCTGAAAGATCAAACATGCGGGTACCTAAAAGCCAGGATTCCGGAATCATTGTGGGATGTATTCTTGGTGTGTGTTGAGAGACATGGTTAAAGCGTGTTTGGCCAATCTATCCCTTGTTCGATTGTGGTCAATCATACGTCGGAGAATTTGTTTGCTATAATAGGTTAGACTGTACGAAGTCCGGGATTCCACGCAATTCGGCCAAAGGCCATAGTGATGGCGAAAAAGTCACCGAAGATTCCTGAAAAACTCCGCGTTTGGATCGACGCACGGAAACGACACCGACTTTCCCACGCACAAATTCAAATGGCACGCGAATTGGGGATGAATCCCAAGTCGCTCGGGAAACTGGACAACCACCGACAAGAACCGTGGAAAGTTCCTTTACCCGAATTTATTGAAAGCCTCTATCTGAAGCGGTTTGGCAAATCGCAACCCGATACCGTGTTAACGATCGAACAACGCGCCATACAATTGGTCGCAAAAAAAGAGGAGCGGCGTGCCATTAAATCAGTTCGCGAGACAGATGCCGCTCCTAACGCTCCCAATCAAATTCTATTCCTCTGCACAGGAAATTATTATCGCAGCCGATTTGCAGAAATCGCTTTCAATTGGGAAGCCTCCGCTGCCAAAATCAATTGGCAAGCCGACTCACGTGGTTTGGCAGTTCTTGAATCGAATCCAAACGCCATTTCGGAATACACGGCCGATTACTTGACTCGGCTTTGCGTTCCCTTTGATCCACTACGAACTCCGAAGGAGGCAACGGAATCTGATTTCGCCAACTCGCATCGAATCATTGCACTCAAACGCGATGAGCATCTGCCATTGATTCAAACGCGATTCGAGCAGTTCACGGATCGAGTAGAATACTGGGATATTCATGATATGGACGTTTCTACCGCAGAAGTACAATTGCCGTTGCTTCTTGCGAGAGTTCGCCAGTTGATTACCGAACTCGTCGGCTTTTGATCCCATAATTTGCAAATCGAAAATGAACTATCACGAAGGAATAGCCTCACATCGCTTGTTAGATGCTAATCTCAATCGGGCTTTCGAAGCGTTACGCACGCTGGAAGATATTGCTCGTTTTCAAGATCAAGCTGCATTCCAATCTCGTTATAAAATACTCCGACACCAACTTCGATCGACTACCCAGGAATGGAATCACGAATTGCTCTACACGAGTCGTGATGCAGACCATGATGTCGGGCGGGAATCGAAGACACCCTCAGAATCGTCCAGAATCGGCGGGCTATTCGAGATTGCTACGGCAGCGTCGCAGCGCATTCAACAATCACTTCGCTGTCTCGAAGAAGCCTCGAAATTCATCTACCCAAACTCAGCGGCCGCCATCGAAGCAGTGCGATACCAAGTATACGATCTCAACGCTCAACTTCTGCTCTCTCAAAAACGCGACCTGAGTTTTTTGACGCAAGCTCAACTGTACGTGCTTGCTCATTGCCAACTCCCATTGAAGGCTTTTGTACAACGGGTAAGTGAACTGAGTCGGGCCGGCGTCGACTTGATCCAGATCCGAGACAAACAAATGGATGCTCAGGAGTTGATTCGCTATACGCAATCCGCCATCGAAGCGGTGGACGGAAAGCAAACTCGCATCATTGTCAACGATCGAGCGGATATCGTTCAGTGCACAGCTGCCTTTGGGCTACACGTTGGGCAAACGGATTTGAGCGTGGCTCAAGCTAGATCGCTTATCCGACCTACATGTATTTTGGGGCTGTCGACGCACGAACTAGGACAAGTGCGTGAAGCGATCGCAGCAGGCGTCGACTACATCGGTTGCGGCCCCACTTTTCCATCTGGCACCAAGAACTTTCCATCGTTCGCGGGACTCCCTTTTCTTAGAGACGTTGTCTCATTTTTCCAAGATCCAGGGGCAAGAATGCCAGTGTTTGCGATCGGAGGTATCGATTTGTCGAATCTAAAACCGCTGCTAGAAACGGGAGCACGCCGAGTCGCAGTTAGCAAGGCAATTTGGGACGCGGAGTCGCCAAGCGGTGCTGCAGAGTCCTTCAAGCAAATCCTTCGCGAGGCGTCCGGATCATGACCATGATTATCGAAGTTAGAGTGAAGCCGAACTCGCGACAATCCAAAATTGAAACCAACGAACAAGGCGGGCTCGTGGCATTCGTTAAGGCTCAGCCCATCGAGGGAAAGGCGAATGCGGAACTCATTTCGCTCCTTGCAAGTCACTTCAATATTCACAAACGACAATTATCGATCAAAACCGGTGCTTCAGGCCGCATGAAACGAGTAGAACTGGATATGGAATGAACGCATCATCTAAAATTCAAATCGGTGAACCGCTTCTGCAGTGGCTGGATTCAATGCCTCATTCGGTGCCGCTGCGTGTACGAGAATTTAATAAAGAGAAATCGAGCAGCCTCCAGTCAGGCGACGATTCTAACTCGCCACAAAACGATGGAGAGAGATTGGGACAATTCCTTGCAAACTCGCGGTTGCCGACTGATTCATTGATCACAGCAATGTTGTGGCTTCGAATCGGTGTTATCGATAAACCTCACGAGATCGTTCAAGAAGGTAGGACACCGATCGCCAGCTATTTGCATGGAATTGTTCACCGCATGGAAGGAGACTTTTGGAATTCCAAGTATTGGTTTAAAAAAGTGCGAGACGTTCGGCTACTAGAGCAGCTATCCAATTTGATGGAGCGAAGCCTCAAAGGTCAGAGCCTTTCGTCGACTGCAGCTAGTCTCAAAATAATGCAAGGCAACGTCTTCGTCCCTGCGGAGCTTGTTTCGGCTTGCGAGAAGCTAAGTCAACAGTCGCAACCAATTTCGGAAAGCGTAGTTACGCTCGAGCGGATAAGCTGGATCGAATGGGATGCGCTGTGGGATATGATATGCAATCGATCCATCGCCTAGTTCACGATGTAGTGTTCAATCGGCCAAGGCTAAACCGAAGTCGACCAGATAGACCCGTTCGTCTTGATCGACGAGGATGTTTTGTGGTTTGACATCGCGATGAACGAACCCCTTGCGATGTGCTTCACGCAGCGCATCGGCCAGATCGATCATCCACAGGACGGATTGGTGATTCGTTGGTTTGGAGCTTTTTAGGTATGCGGCGAGATCTTTCCCGATGATAAACTTCGAGACGATATAGATAGGGAAATCGGCTGTGGTGCCAACTTCGTGAACTGGAACGATATTAGGATGTTCCAAGCCCGCAACGGTTCTGGCTTCTTTAAGGTATAGCTCTCGATCCTCCGGTCGTTGGACGAACTGTGGTTTAGGAACTTTGATAGCGACTTTGCGTTGTAACTGTTCGTCGTGACCGAGGTAGACGACTCCAAAGCCGCCTTTGCCTAATATCGCTTCGATTCGAAACCGGCCGATATGAGTTGGAATCAATTCGGTTGTTTCCAAGCCCTTAGGTGAGCTGTGGTCCGAGAATTCTGTCGGAGGGAAATCGTTGTTCATGGATATAGATTGATGCGGGTCGCTTTTGTTTCAAGGGTTTGTAGTTGTGTGCGATGATTTTACCAGAGTGCTCGGAATCTTGCATCGAACCTTGGAAGTTTGCTGGTAGCCGCCAGATGTGGCACCGCCGAGTAAACTCGACGGAAGCCTTAATTCATCTCGACGAATTGTCCCTTCGGAAACGATGAAAAAGATTGAATCAAAAAAGCTGGACCGTTGAAATCATTGAGCCTTAAGCACCGATGCATAAGCTTCTTGGCACAACCACGTAGCAGCGTCTCTCCGCAGACGCTGAAAATTGCGAGTCTCGGAGAGGCTCGCCTACATGAGGTTATACCCCCCAATTTTTGCATAGGTTCTTTCGCCAGCTAACGCGACACGCAAGCTAACGGTTCACCAATGGCAGTCTCTGGCTTGCGCATCGTGTTAGGTGATTTCAGCCTTTTCTAGACGGAAAAGCCTGCTCCAACGCGGCTTGATAGTCTGCTGGGTGATTTAGATTCATCAACGTCGAAAGATTCGGGTCCACTTCTCGTAACTCTTCGGCGGGCACTTCCACGGTTGCAACTTCATCAAATAGAAATCTCGGGCGAAGACGATCGACTGCCACTAGTGACTCAATGGCTTCAAGAATTCGAGGACGGTAGATAGCTGCCAACGGATGATGGTACTGGCCGTCGAAGGGTACCGCAATTTCGTAATCGCCGAGCAACTCAAACATTCTTGCTACGAATTCAGGAACCATAAGTGGGACATCACAACTAGTGGCGTAGAACGCATCAACCTCGCTAGGCATCGATCGAATTCCCATCGCGATTCCCTCAAGTGGTCCTCGGTTTGGACGTTCATCGCGAGTCACAATGACGGCAACAGGTAGTTCCGGGAGAATCTGCTCTGGTGCGGCCACTACGACAATTGCACTCGTGTCGATGACTTGACTGATAATCCTTACTACTCGCTGTAGCATGAGCTCAGGCCCGAACGGCAAGGATGCTTTATCTTGTCCCATTCGACTGGACTTTCCGCCACACAAGACGATTGCACCCTTTTTCAATTCGACTTTAATTTCCATGAAGACGGGCAATTGTGAAAAGCGTTGAAAGAAGTTAGTCTCATGTACTGAACGCATTTTGCCAATGCCGAACGGACCACACTTTATGGGATTTTTTATCTAATGGCGCTCTGCCTGACCTACAACGCTCAGACTCAAGTCCCCGTCGAAATCGAGGGGTTTACTCCCGATTGGGCCTGCGATAAGTCCATTGCGGACATCGAGCGATTCGAAATATTTCACGGCAATTGTAAGATTCCGTTTGCGGAGATGTTTACCGTTTCCGGTGATCCCAGCGACAAACGAATGGAATTCGAAGGAGATTTGTCGGGGGTCCATTGGATAGGAGCCCATATGACCAGTGGCCTAGTATCGATCCATGGGGCGGCTGGCCGGCATGTAGGCAGCCAGATGTACGGCGGCAAAATTGTCGTAGAGGGTAACGCTGGTGGTTGGGTAGGCGCGGAAATGCGCAATGGGCTTGTTCATGTCAAAGGAAGCGCGGGGCATTTAACCGGCGCTGCATACCGAGGTTCCTCGAAAGGCATGACCGGTGGAATTATTCTTGTCGACGGAAATGCTGGTAATGAAATCGGATTGACGATGCGGCGAGGATTGATTGCCATCGGTGGCTCCGCAGGTGACATGATCGGCTTCAATATGATCGCCGGGACCGTTGCAGTCTTTGGCGAATGCGGTATTCGACCAGGTGCTGGAATGCGCCGAGGAAGCCTTGCGATATTCGGCCCCAACCCGCCTCAGCTACTTCCAAGCTTTCGTTATGCTTCGACTTTCCAGCCCCAGACCGTCAAGCTCATGCTCCGAACATTGGTGGATAAGGGCTTCAAGGTTGACAACGCATTGATGGCATCTAAGTATGACCTTTATCATGGCGACATGGTGGCGCTCGGTCGCGGTGAAATTCTGTTTCGGCATGTGGCCGCATAACTTAGAACTGGCTAGCCAGCGACTCCAGCCTCACTTTTCTTTGCTTTGACAGGCTGGAAGCCTACCCTACGTTAGGCCCATGCTTCGCAAGGTACTGCGAATCTCTTTGTCCGCGAGCAATGCGATGAATGCCTGAACGGCTGGTCTTTGCAAACGAGCATTTGGGATGGCAAAGTCAAAATGCTCTTTTCGAATGGGAACGAATGCGAGGTCACTCGATTGCGCGGCGGCTTCGATCGAGACACCCCAGTCGGCTCGGTGCTGACGAATCGCAGCAGCGACAGCACTGTGGTTGCTTGGCTGGTTCGCATAGCCTCTCGGTTTTGCACCAGCTAGAAGTCGATCGATTAGAATTCGAGTTCCGCTGCCTTGATTGCGGTTCACCATAACGATGGACGATTCGCTCACCCCAATCAATACTATTTCGGTAGGAGTTCGCCCATGGAACCTTTTGTCATCGCGACGAAAGACTACTCCCTGTGATCGACCATAGCCATTGATCAGCGTCACGCCATCGTCGAGGAAGGGTCGATTGTAGACATCGGTAGTGGGATCCAACAAATGAATCCCAGCTACATCGCACTCGCCGCGTTTGACTGCCATCAGTCCAGCCGAACTGCCAACAGTTAACAATTTCGAATGGAATCCGCGTTTCTGAAGCTCTGTGAGCAAGTAATCGAGCCCAACGCAATGACTCCCCACGAAAACAAGATCGGCAATCTCCAAGTCACGGCCGATCAAACATACCTGCACTTGTTCGCCCGCATCCACGATTTCGGTGTAACGTGGAATCGTAACGAATCCATCCGCGCGACTGAATGTCGTGACCGAACCGGAGCCTTTGCCCATCGGAAAGGCCAAAAGTCCACTGTCGGAATTGACCAATCCAACAAGCAGATATTCGGTCCGCCCGATTTCGGAATTCGTCCGAGTCGCCATCTTGGCAGTAACTAGATCTTGAGACTGCGTCGGCCGTCCTCCCATCAAACGAATGAGTGGAGCTACAAACTCGTGAAACGTGAAAACTGCGGACGTCGGAAAACCTGGCAGAACCACAACCGGTTTTCCAGCGGTCACCGCCATGCAGATCGGCTTGCCAGGCTTGAGAGCAACTCCATGAACGACGATGCCAGGGTCATTCAATTCCGAGACGACCCGGTAGCAAAGATCGCCCCTGCCTTTACTTGTGCCACCCGATAATAAAACGATATCCGAGTCCGCCAAAGCGGCCTGCAGCCCTATGCGAAGCTCATCCGCATTATCGCGAATGATTCCACGGCATATTGGTACGCCTCCCTGTTCTCGTACAGCATCGGCAAGCACTTGCGAATTGGAGTCATATACGGACGCGGGCCGCATTGGCTCGCCCGGGGCGATGATCTCGTTTCCTGTCGAGATGATCGTTACGCGAGGTCGGCTCCAAACTTCGACGGACTCGTCGCCAAGTGCGGCAAGCACGCCAGTTTCACGGCTTGTCAGAACTGTTCCGAAACGAAGCACTGTTTCACCGACGGCGATATCGGATCCTGCAAACGAAATCCCGAAGCCTGGGGTTACGGCCCGGCGAACGAATACGAATTCATATTGTTCATCGGCGTGTTCGACCATCAGAATCGCATCAGAACCTCGAGGCAACATCCCGCCCGTGGCAATGGACATGGCCTGTCCGAGATGAATGTCTTCCGTTGGTAACGTGCCCGCTTCAATCGACTGAGGAAGTAACGCCAGTAGCTTTGGTTTCATTTCGTCCGCGCCAACGGTGTCTGATGCAATCACGGCGTAGCCATCGAAATTGGAACGATCAAAAGCCGGAACATCGACTTGTGCCAGAACGTTGGCAGCTAGCACACGGCCCAAGGCATCGCGAACAAGAATCCTTTCGACGCCCAACGGACTCAGATTCAACGCGGCACGGAATCGCAACTCCGCTTCATCTCGGTCAACTACATCCAGGAATTGTTCCTGATCGGGCATTTTCAACTCTGTTTCAAAGCGATCGGTGAAAATGTCATAACAGATCTCGCAAGTGAATATGGTGCTTACCAAGTTTTCCACCGTAATTTCCTGCGGTGATTCTGAGAATATTGGGAGACGCTGCAGCTGCATGCAGCCCTCGTTTCATGGCAGACTGAACGGCATCAAACGAAAGCCCATCAATCACGATCTCATAGACTGCATGGCAATTCCCAGGAAGTTCGGTTTTCGTTAGCCCTCGAAGCGTAGGGCAGTATGCATCGTTAGTACTGGCTTTCAGCTTGGGGTACCGCGAACCGACTTTGCTTCCAGAACGCACAATCCCTCCTGGAAACGGCAACGCAATGTCCTTGCCTGTTCCTATCGCAGCAACGGCTGCTTCAGCCGCAGTTAGAGTCGAGGGAGAATCTGTCCCGCATATCAAAAGATTACCACCAGCGACGCCAGTCACCGTCCCAAAGTAATCTTCACAGACAAACTCGCCGTCCATCGTAGGAATCCGCCAATAGCGGCGGTCTTCAAATTTTTTCGCGACCTGAAAGCCATCGCCGAAGTAGCGAATGGCGCCGCCGATGCGGATTTGCTTTTCCTTTGGGCAATCGGTTATTCCGTTGTAACATGCAGTTGTCGGACAGGTGAGAATGCACTGACCTACTCGCCCTTGCAACGCTTTACCCAACGCATCGATGCTAAAGCCAAATACCAGGACTGAAATACCAGGTCGACCATCAGGAGTCTCGTCAGGATCAACCATGCGTTCTATAGCGGCCTCGACATCGCAGGCAATGACGCTAGTTGCATTGCCGCACATTACGGTCGCAGCTGTGGTTGCCCATCGGGCGCTGTCGGCCGTGATGATCAATCGAGCCGCTTTGATCGGAAACGCTTCAGCAAACGTATCGACGATCTCGACACCATGAATTTGCTTTAAAATAGTCTGTGGCTCAGTCACAGTGTAATTCCTCCAGCGGATCGAATAGCATCGGGCATGGTTCTTTCACTTGTTCGCTCCCAGTTGCGGATTCCCGACATTTTGCATGGATTCGAATTTGTAAGCACCCATGCATAAGTTTCTTCGTTTAACCGCGTGGGCATCGCCCCGCGCTTTCGCGAGGAAAACGCGGCCCCGATGGGCACGCGGTTAAACAAGTTGTGTGCGAAATCTTGTGCATGGGTGCTTATCTTTCTGTGATTCAACATATCGTCGGAATCACGCAGGATTCATACAGGTAGCTTAAATCCACAGGATAATTTCGCCAGCGGATGGAATAGTACTTTTCAAACCATTCCTGAATATCCGATTCGACCTCATGATCGTAGTTCGGCTGAACATGCAGCGTCTTGCCGATCAGCGTCTCGCGTATCTCGCCTTGCTCTACGATGACTCTACCGGACTTGATCACCACTCGAGGCATTTCGAACATGGTCTCCTTGTTTTCATGCGGTGTGTAGATAGTGATATCGGCATCCGCACCAACTCCGAGGTGCCCCTTGTTTTTAAGGCCAAGGATTTTCGCTGGACCGGCACGGGTTATGATGGCGATTTCGTTGAGCGTGTATTCGCGATCGATATCCCACAAGGTCGACCGCTGAAGAATTTCTTGAGGGCACGTCTTTAGGATGTCTTTTCGATACGTTCGATCCATCAGGAAACGAATGATTTGAGGATACGCGAGGAACGAACCTCCATTGGGATGGTCAGTACTCATGACGACTCGCCACGGATCCTTTACCAACAAATACCACTCCAATCCAATTGCCCATTGCAGCGAATGCACAAGCGATTTGTTGCGATACTTGATCGGAGTGATCCCGCACCCCGATTCCATTTCCGTGTCGCTGCTAAACCACTTGCCGCCGTAAACCTTCGACAGGAAATATCCCAATGGCCCGTCACCAGTCATGCTGGTTGTTTCACCAAAAAGCACTTGCCCAACGTCGATCGTAATGTTCGGATTCGCGTTCACATACTCGGCGAGTTGAATGACTTTGCTATTAAATGTGTTTTCGTCGCCATCGCCTCCGCCGTAGCTATGAAACTGAATATGCGTAATGTGACCGCGGTGGCCCTCAAGCGCTCGCATGGTCTCAAGCGTTGTTTCCCAATTCCCAGGCATGCCGAGATTGTTGCAATGAATATGGACTGGATGGGGCAGAGCAAGTTCATTTGCTGCCCTAGCAACCCCTTGAATGATTTGTCGTGGTGACACATTGAAATGATCGACCAGCGTATCCAGGCCGCTGACGTTGCCAGCTTGCTTCGACTTCCAGACTTCGACTCCGCCTGGATTGACGAGCTTAGGTGCGAACCCTTTGGTGGACGTAAGCAGCCATGCGATGAACGCCTTTAGCTTCTGTGGATCGTTTTTCATAAGGGACTGCATCACATAGTGATTGTTGCCCATGAGCACATAAAAGCCCTTGTCGATGCATGGCGTATCCTCAAACTCTTCGTGAGCGTGTCGGGCACCGAGCGGCGGAATAGCTGCATCGAATGCGGTGGTATATCCCATTGCCGCGTATTTGTAGCCTGTTGCAAACGTGCTTGGAACACTCCCCAAGCTGCCGCTGTGCGTAATGTTTGTACGAGGCATCTGCTCACCGCGGCGTTTCTCTTCTGGACGCATCTTGCGAGCAACGTTGACTTTCGGACCCGCGATATGGCAATGCATGTCGATTCCGCCAGGCATCACAACCAAACCGCTTGCGTCAATCGTCCGTGCAGGTCGAATAGACGGATCCGTCGGTGGATTTACAATTCTTCCATCGAGTACCCATATGTCTCGGACTTCGCCATCAATCCCATGCAGCGGGTCGTAGACAATTCCTTGGGAGATTTTTATGGTGTCAGACGTGGCCATAGAACCGTTTTCGGTTGATTTGCTCAAGCGGAATGCGGGATAGGTATTATGCGATAGAGTTTAGCATTGATTGGAACGATGTGGCATATGCTTCCAGCTGGTAGACTTCAAAACACATGCTGGACCCACGCCGCTTTCAAAACGTCCAGCAATTTATCGAAGGATGATTAGCTGATGCAGAAAGTCGACATCAAGCCTTAAAAAAGCCAATTCTGTGATAATAGAACAGGACAAGGCAAAATTCGACTACACTTTGGTGGGTAGTTTCGTAGAATTGCCACCAGAGAGATTTGTCTTGGGACAAAGAAATTTCAGCCAACCGCCGTTGAGGACGTTCTCATGCCAGTGATGGCTTGGCCATTCATACAAATTGACGACGATGGCATCGCCACGATAGCAAAGACACGTACCAAGGTGATCGAAATCGCCCTCGACCGGATCGCTAATCACTGGGATGCAGACGAAATCCAACGACAATACCCTTATCTTTCGCTGGCCCAAATCCACGCCGCGCTGGGGTACTACTACGAGAATAAAGTGGAATGCGATATACAGATTGAAACCCGTCGACGGGCCGCCGATCTCATTCGAGTTGAGACGGAGAATGCGTCTCTTCAACAGCGACTTCGAAAGCTCTCTTAGCAATGAGCGTCCCGCTATATATGGACGTGCATGTGAAGTCAGCCATAACCAACGGTTTAAGGCAGCGTGGGATCGCTGTGTTGACAGCTCAGGAAGATGACCAGGGAAATACTCCCGACGCAGAACTGTTGCACAGAGCACACACGCTGGAACGACTACTCTTCACTCAAGATGACGATTTTTTGGTTATCGCCCAGGAATGGCAAACATTGGGACGGTCGTTTACGGGAATCGCATACGCCCACCAACTGGGGATTACCGTGGGGCAGGCGGTTCTCCAACTGCAGTTGGTTTGCGAAGTTATGACGGTTGACGAGTTGCGAAACACGATTCTATTTCTGCCGTTTTGATTTAACCTCCTCGATCCAAGTTTTATCAAACTGTGATTTGCAGATCGCAGCCAACACTATGGAGTGTTTTTGTTGGGTTGCTGGACGGTGCCGTACGTTGGAATAACTCGAGTGTCGACCTAGAAGTTTGGCATGCCCTGGGGACACGCAATGGTCATGAAATCGTCACGGAGTGAAAATGCCAAGGATCGATTTGACTCGTTCTTCGATCGCTGTTAGCACGTCATAGTCGCTCGGGTGAGGCGAAGGAAATGCAGGACGGAGGGGAATCGGCACGTCATCCATCCGATAAACGGTTCCTCCCGTATTGATTCCATACGTAGCTACGGTAAATGCAACAGCAGCAGCCCGAGTCGTCGGCGTTTCTTTCGTGTCGAGTGCTATGAAAGGGATCGATGCCAGATGTTCTCGAGCAGGCTGCGAAAAATTGGCCATCGGATCACATGAAATCGTCATTCCGCAGTCAGCCTCTCGGTTGGCTAGTGTGTCGGACGTTGTGTACTCACCGGGATTGAATCGAGGGTAACCGCGAGAATGATTGACGCCAAACGGATAACCTGTGCGCCATGAAACGACGTTGTCGGCGCCGGTCACATTCCCATGCCCTCGATTCGGCTTCGCCACAAATCGGGTGTGCGCATTCATATCACGAGTTAGTGCCAGGAGTGCCTCGCTATTCGCATGTTTGCCTCTCGTCATGGTCAGGCCCATACCAAAGAAAATCACGCCAAACTTACAAGCCTTCATGCGATCCATCAGATCCGTCCATACCGCAAACTCAACTCCGGTTTCCCGTTGCACAAGCACAGGATCGAGTTCGAGTCCCTTCGCGAGGGCTCGCAGAGTCCAGAGGGCTTCGAAATCTTTCTTTGGCTTAATCTGAATGAAAATGTCTGCCGCCTTGGCGCTCTTTGTTTTCCGAACATCCACGAGCACGCAAGTTCGATCTTTGCGTCCGTTGGGCAGGAACATCCCTTTGGGCATTAAGCTGTATTTGGTGAAATGGCGAGGATGACTCTCGGCGGGATTGGAGCCCCAGAACATGATCAGATCGCCTCGATTCGCTACTTCGCCCAGCGAACAGGTTACTTCACCGACTCCCTGAAACGCCATTCCGGAAGGCCCATGACAAACGCTAGTGGTCGTATCAATCGTCCCCTTGATCCAGTCGACGATGCTGACCGCTACTCGTTGTGCTTCACACGGAGAATCGCTCAGACCATATACGATTGGGTACTTGCCACGCGTAAGGATTTGGGCAGCTCGATCGTAGCCCTGTTCGAGGGTTGCAGGTTTGCCGTCGACCATGCAGCTCGGTCGATCTTCGATGCTGTGATTCAGAAACCAAGCTTTGCCCAAAACGCAAGCTCGTTTGGCTTCGATGATATGGTCGTCTTTGACAGTCAGTTCTATGTCATCGCAGACGCAACCGCAAAACGTACATGTTGCGTCCTGAATGACTTTCAGTTCGCCCGGAATACTGGGAGTGGGCGCGTAAATCTGTGTAGCGGCATACGTCATGATGCAGCCTTCTGTAACAATTCCATCGTCACTTCCATTCCCTTGCTAGTTGGCATCCCAGAACCGTGAGTATCTCCTGACATTAGCTGGCTGGAAATATTTCCGTACGCAATGAATAGAAGTCCTTCCGGCAACTCATCTTTTTTCGCAGCTGTGATGCAGACCTCGACTGATTGGCCCTCTTCACCTGTTAGACGAACACGATCACCTTCGGACAATCCCAGTCGGTCCATATCGCCGGGAGCTACCTGCAAGGCATTCACTGCGTTTTGGTATTTTTCCTTGAATTTTCCTTCGCTGACACCACAACCTTGATCGGTCGTTCGGCCAGGAATGAGAATAAATGTTTCCCGCATGTTCTTTTCGTATTATCGTTCGGTTTTTGGATTGAGCCGCAGGCGCTAGCCAATGGCACTCACTTTATGAATTCTGAGCCTCAATGCGCTAGCATGAGGGCCGGCGAAGTTGACTCACAACGTTCCTGCCCGCACGCTAGCGCGTTGCGGCTCAAAGTGAGTGCCATTTGGCGTTAGCCGCGTTTTTTAGTCGCGATTCATAGCGTCACGGCAAGCGCCTCCGGCTATGTCGGGTATCCTTCCTCGCTCCATCCACGAGCCAGATTGTACGCTTTTATCAGCGCTGCGAGGCGTTCTGCCGACAATTGCGATCGAGAATCCTCCGGGAGTGCCTTTTGCAACATTCGCAGAGGGAGTGTATCTTCCGAAGGCTCCCATCCCGCCAGGATATTGAATCGTTTCTTAGCGGTAACGATTCGTTGGGCCGTCCTGCGGAGTTCCGAGCCAGTCACTTCCCAGCCAGTGACGAGACTTAAAATCTCTGCGGAATCCTCAAAGATGTCGTGAAAGATACCTCGAAGAAATTTACAAAGGATGAGCGAATCCATCAACGCCGCTCGATCCTCTGTCTCAACGGCCAGATGTGCGGACTCAGGGCCAACATTACGACGATCGACCGTTTCCGAAAAATCTACTTCATAAGCTCCAGAGCGATTGTGGTCCGCTCCGCGCGTACTAACTGCAAATCCAAGTCCCATCATTTGCAAACCGCGGGGGTCGTAGCCAGGCATCTCCAACCCTTTGACCTGCGGAGCGAAGTTGATTGAATCCTGACCAATCTCCATCGCCATGCGTCGGCTTCCCAATGCCAAGAGTGGACCGATCTCTTCTCCACTAACAATCGAGTCCAAAGCCCGAAGCAATGCAGTCCCATCTCCGAATCGCAGCCAGGGTGCATCTAAAATGCCTCGTTCAGCGCATTCCATGGCAAAGCCAATCGTTCCGCCTGCACTAATCGTGTCGAGTCCGAGGTCATCACAACGCCGTGTAGCTTCAAGCACAATTTCGGGATCTTCAATGCCGCACAACGGGCCGAGCGCAAACAGGTTCTCGTACTCCAACCGAACCGACCCGTCGCCGCTCTTCAGGCTATAAAAATGTTCGCAGCCAATCGTACAGGCGGCACAAGAAGCACGAGTGCGATTACGAGTGACATTCATTTCCTCGGGCGAAATAGCCACAGCGCTCGCGAAACTGCCCTGCTGGAAATTGCGCGTTGGCAAGACATTCAGCCGATTGAACATGAGCAGATTTGAAGCGGTCCCGAGTTCTCGATATTTAGCTGTAGCCGGGCCAAAGGACTTCTTGGAGAGTTCCTTCGCAAGGCTCATCAAGGCTGGTGGATTCGCCCATTGCACTCGCCGAGTTCCTCGAACCGCAATTGCCTTGATGTTCTTTGAACCCAGCACCGCGCCGCTGCCACCTCGTCCAGCATGTCGACCATCATGCGAAATCGTAGCGTACGGAACTAACTTTTCTCCAGCAGGGCCGATCGTTGCGGTTTGATACTCGGTTCCGAAGCGACTTCGTATCTGCTCCTGAGTACTTCGATTGGAAAGCCCTACCAATTCTTCTGCTGACTCCAGCTGAACATGCTGGTCATCAATTAATAAAATAGACAGTCGCTCTGCTCTCCCCACCAGCACAATGGCATCATAACCCGTCCTTTTCCCCGCCAAGGCAAAGCCGCTGCTAGCAAGCGAATCGTTTAATCGCTGCGTAAGCGGACTCTTGCTAACAACTGCAAATTTAGCGGACGTAGTCAACGGACTACCCACAAGCGGACTAAAGACAAAGGCCAACACGGCTTCTGGTGAAAGCGGATCCACTTTGGCCGCACCTTCCTTCAGCATCAGCGCAACACCCAATCCGCTTCCCCCAAGAAACTGTCTTAATAGCTCCTCTTCAAGCACCACTTCCGTTGACAGACCAGTCGACAAATCGACTCGGAGATATCGACCGTGATAACCGTGAACGTAATGCATTGGAGGTTTATTAGTCAAGGGCATTGGCTTATCCACCGGCGTCTAGCGACAAGAGTAGAATTGAGTCCCCCTCATTCAAATGGATAGTCGGATCCGTAATAAATTGCTCACCGCATAAATTGGCAGTGTAACCTAATTTCAAAGAACTGCCCTGAATACAGGCATCGCCGAGAGCCGGGAATCGCTTAGCCAAATCTAATAAGACATCCCCCAGTGTTGAGCCGTTAGAAACGGTCTGAGACACTCCAGCTCGGGCTCGCGGAATTCCAAACAACTCTACTTTGACCTGCATAATCCTGTTATTCCTCGAATTGATCTCTGCATGAATTGGGCTCGCTGCTGGAGCGTTGGTTGGAGCTGGTTTTACGGGAGCCGCTAAGCTGATACGTTTCGCAATGTTGACCGTTCAGCGTTGATAGGATCATGTAGACTAGGCAATGTTTCTAAATGTAGCATGGGCATCTTGCATGTGAAGGATAACGCTGGAATCTCAGGCTGGAAGCCTAAGCTACGTTCATTGCTGGATGGTTGCGGTCGCATTGATGTATTCTTCGATGTTGGTGTATCCGTCTCCGTTCAGATCTTTATTTGCATCTCTCGCATTATTTGGATCGAGACCGTGTTGGTTTTCCCATTCGTCTGGCATCCCGTCGAAATCGCTGTCTATGCGGGGCGTACCCTGATAATTCGGATACCCTCCAACTTCGGTCGGATCGGTGATGAATCCTTTTGGAACCGAGTCGATTAGCGTCTGGACCCAATTTGGAGCATACCCAACCTCGACCGCCTTTGCGGCGGAAGTTGGCGAGATGGAAATTGGAGGTACGATTCCAGATCGCACCATTTTCATAACGCGGGCGTCCACCGGATCGCGCTTGGGCAACGTTGCGCCTGCGTTTGCAAGAACATGTTCGAAAGCGGCCTGCGGGCTCTCAATTGACAGCGGAGCATGCGAAAACGGTTCGTGGACCCGAATCTTGGGAAGGACTTCCGCCACCGATGCTTTTGAGTCCGGTTGGACGCCACCAGCCCAGTTGTCTGATGAGACTTGCGGATATCCCTCGACAAAATTGCCCGCAACATAGGCCTTTCCAAAATTGTCGAAGACCACTTTGCTTCGCTCCGACTCAGGCTTGAGGATTCGGTACGCGACAGTCGATGAGGGAGTTCCTGGTCCAGGCTTAAGATAGTTGTTGATGATATTGAAGAAGCTACGTTGATCGCCCCCGTCAATGGTCCGATGTCGATAGTTGAATAACACGTTGTTGACGAACGTAAAATCACCATACATGCCAACGCTTGGATTGCGTCCCGTGTTGCAAGCCCACAGATTGTGATGGAAGGTACTGTTCAAACCGCCGATGGTAGAACCGAAGGCATGATGAAAAGTATTTAACGCCTCAGAAAATATTGAGTATTGAATTGTAATATTGACCGTCGGCAATTTTTGTTCCTTGGAGCCATCTGGTGGCTGATACATGTGGCGATACATCGACATGTTTTCATCCAGTCCCCACGAGGCTGAAACATGATCGATCATTACGTTTCCGATTGGATTTCCTCCAATGGAATCATTGCGATCGGTCGCATCCATCGCCCCGCGACGGAAACGCATGTGACGGATGATGATGTCATGCGTCTCAAGTTCGACAGTATTACCAGCGATGCAAACACCATCCCCTGGAGCCGTGCTGCCGGCGATCGTGACATAAGGCGCTCGAATTCGTATTCGGTCCTTGAGTTGGATGATGCCCGAGACATTAAAGACAATGGTTCGAGGCCCAGCTGTTTCGCAAGCCTCGCGAAAACTTCCGGCTCCGTCATCGTTCAAATTCGAAACGATAATCACTCTCCCCATTCGACCGCCAAATGAATACATTCCACCCCCTTCTGCCCCTGGAAATGCAGGAATTTTAGCCTGGGGCAGGTCCTCAGGTTTCTCGGCAGAAGGAATATACGGCTTGCCTTTCGTCTCCCATTCGCGAATTGTCGGCAAGGCTTGTGCAAAGATCTCATCGGACCGTCTGTCCGCAGCGGCCATTCGCCGATTTGCGACCTCCTGAACGGCAGCCGGGATTCGAGGATAACCTTGCGCATGCAACGTTGAAATCGAGCAACCCAACGCGAGAATGCCAAACTGAGCTGAGGCAAAAGATGAAAGCGATCGTAAATTATGCATGTTGGATGAAGTACAGTAGTGAGGAAGTAGGTCCTGCCTGCCGGGCAGGACTTCTGAGTAGGTCCTGCCTGCCGGGCAGGACTTCAGTGTGGGCAGAACTTGTGAGTAGTTTCTCTCTGCCGGGCAGGACGTCAGTCGCAGGTCCATCTGTCGCAAATCCCGCCCGGCAGGCGGGACCTACTGTCGAGCCTTTAGGTCCCGTTCGGCTTGTTTGGCATCAAAGCGTTGGGCCGACAAAAAATTATTGATGCGTCCTTTGTATTTTCCGAAAACGCCGTGCTTTTCTTCCGAGGATCCCGCGTCCATCGCATGCTCTCTCGCTTCCAGTAAGAACCCAAGGATGGTTCGTTGTTGTTCCTCGGTCAAATTCGGATGGAGCTTCAAGTATTGTTGGTAGGTCTTGGGAACAACCTCATATGTCAATCCATTCTTGACCTGATCGATTTGGTCTCCACTAAGTTCTGTCGCCAACTTAGCAACGAAAGCATAATGAAGTCTGAATTGTTCCGCTTCGGAATCCGAGCGCACGATTGCCTGTGAGTCCCTTGTTGCTTGGTCCCCGTTTTTTGTTTCGTTGATGAGCTTCAACTTAGTGTCGCGATTGTTGTGAATGGAATGCAAGCCGCGATAGAAAATTGCAATTTGATCGCGAACGCGAAGTTCCTTTTCCGAATCCATGAGTTCGAGACGCGACACAATCTTCTGCGCTCGCTCGTTTGTGATTCGGACGTATTCGATATCAATGGGTGGCGATTCCTGTGGCGAACCAGTTCCTGAAGCAACGAAGGAACAAAAAAGTGCCGTGATAGCAATAAGGTGGTTTTTCACTGTTTGCATTATCATCGTCGCTTTTTTTGTTGGGTCGAGCCACGTTCTAGGGAGAAGCATCCCTTTATTCTACACTGCTGAGATCTCAGTGTCACTTCAGATTCGGAATGCTCGCGAATTCGGGTAAGGCGAGCGGCTGTTTGAAATCTACCTGTAATTTGGGTGGCACGCCCTGAGGTACGAAGTGCGTGTGAGTCGCTATACATCTATGCCACGATTTCCAAGCCCATCGCCTAACGACACGCGCGACCCTGTAGAATTGTCGCCGGAATAAAATGCTACACTAATCGAATTGCCCATGCTCCGTCCCTTTCGTTTAACAGAGAGCAAATTATGCAAATCATTTCTTCTTTCTGCTTCTTCGGACTAATTGTCGTGAACTGTCATGCAGACGATCCAGTTTTTACGCCCCGTGCCTTGACCCAGCCAGGTGAATTCACAGTAGGCATCGAGGGACCTGCATGCGACCAATCGGGAAATGTATTTGCTGTGAACTTCGGAAAACAGCAAACCATCGGTCGCGTGGAACCAAGCGGCAAGGGGATACTTTGGCTGACGCTGCCCAGAAACAGCGTTGGAAACGGCATTGTGTTTGATCCTAAGGGAACCATGTTTATCGCAGATTACGTTGGCCACAACGTATTGCGTGTTAACAATGGCTCCAAAATGATCGAGACGTTTGCGCATGAACCGGCCATGAACCAACCAAACGACCTTGCTATCGCACCCGATGGAACTCTTTACGCCAGCGACCCTAATTGGAAAGAAAGTACCGGACAGCTTTGGAAGATTTCCACTGAAGGTAAAGTAAAACAAGTTGCAGCCGGAATGGGAACGACAAACGGCATCGAAGTCAGTCCAGACGGCAAATGGCTGTACGTGAACGAATCGGTACAACGCAACGTCTGGATGTTCCCAATTCAGTCCGACGGATCACTTGGCGATAAGCAACTCATTAAGCAGTTTCCCGATTTTGGTTTCGACGGCATGCGCTGCGATGCGGATGGAAACCTCTACATCACCCGGCATGGCAAGGGAACGGTCGTGATCATGACGCCGGCCGGGGAAGAGTTACGCGAGATCGACGTATTGGGTTCCAAGCCGAGCAATCTTTGTTTCGGTGGTCCCGACGGCAAGACCGTCTATGTGACCGAAGTCGAACATACGCGCCTAGTTACCTTTCGCACAGAAGTACCAGGATTGGCTTGGAAGCGATGGTCGATTAATTAAGTAGCGATTGGTACCAAATCTAAAGGCACCACTGGCCTTGTGCCAGTGGTCCCATGACTGGTTGGCTAGACACGAACATTGCAACACAATGACCCGTCCCCCACCCTGCTTTCGTTCGCTCAAGGCCAAGAAAGCAGGGTGGGGGACGATCGCTTCGTGGGCGTCGACGGCTAGCCAAGCAGTCTTGCTTACATCGAGACGAGCTCGATTGAGAGCTAACTTGGATCACATGGCTGAAATTCTCGCCACAATTGAGGCCGAATTGGTGGTTCATCCGAGATCGTGACGGCTTGTTCGACCAACAGCATAGCGACTTGCGATTTGGGTTCGTCGTCGCATTGAATGTTAAGAATGGGTTGGTCCACCGTGAAAGGTTGGCCGATTTTACATTGCATTTGCAGACCGACCGAAAAATCGATGGCTTGGCCAGCAACCTTTCTTCCGCCCCCCATCGCAATGATGGCTTGACCGAGGAGTTGCCCGTCGATGGCTTCGAGGTATCCCGCAGATTTGGCAACGAAGGGTCGGCTTTGACCGACGTGTCTTGTGGCTGCGAGCGAACCACCTTGCGCATGGACCATACGTTCGAAGCGCTCCAAAGCTGAACCGCTGTCGAGCAGTTTTCCCAAGCGGCTGCGAGCGTCGTCAAGCTGGATTTCGCGTTTTGCACTCACGAGTAATCTTGCAGCAAGTTCGATAGTAAGTTCACGAACGTCGCTGGGGCCGCCACCTTGAAGTACTTCGATAGACTCGTTGACTTCGCATGCGTTTCCAACCATGTGACCGAGCGGTTGAGACATATCGGTGATCAGAGAGGTCGTCTGCACACCAGCGTTCTTACCCACTCTCATCAGCGAGGCTGCCAGTTCTTCTGCAAGTTGTTCGGTGGCCAAAAATGCACCGCTTCCAAATTTGACGTCTAGCACCAAAGCATCAAGCGATTCGGCGATTTTTTTGGACATGATACTGGCTGTAATCAACGGGATCGACGGAACGGTGGCTGTGACGTCTCGAAGGCCGTATAGTTTCTTGTCCGCAGGGACGAGCGTTTCTGTCGCACCGGTAATGACACACCCGACACTTTCCAACTGCCGACAAATATCGGATTCAGAAAGGTCCGTTCGAAAGCCTTCGATCGATTCCAGTTTGTCGAGTGTTCCGCCGGTGATGCCAAGTCCTCGGCCGCTAATCATGGGGACATGCAATTCGCAACAAGCCAAGAGCGGAGCCAAAATCAGTGAAGTCTTGTCCCCTAGGCCCCCGGTCGAATGCTTGTCGACGCGAGGCTTTTCGCCGACTTTGATTAGTTTTGACCCACTCGCAATCATCGAATCGGTGAGGTCCGAGATTTCACGATTGGACATTCCGTTAAGGTAAATGGCCATCGCCAGGGCCGACATTTGGTAATCCGGGATGGTGCCGCATGCGTATCCATCGATCATGAACTTGATTTCGTCGCTCGATAATGGTCGCCGATCTCGTTTGTTTGCAATGACGACTGCGGGAATCATGTTGGTGTCAGCCAATTTGGCCTGGATGGAGTAAACTGGACGGATCGAAAGGTAACCTCGGACAAGATCGTATGATAACCGATCGGTTCGAGCTGCTTTTGATCTTGGGTGTTAAAGTACCGAGTTAGAAATAGGTAATCGAATGTTGTTTATTGCTAAGAATCATCGCAATTGGTGTTTGACGTTTGCAGGCGTGATCGTCTTGCAGCTGATTTTGTGGGTTCCGCTCGATGCCCAAGAGGGCGTGGACACTGCTCGATTGAGTTCCGCCAAGGAACAAGCACGCGGAATGGCTTTTGCGTTCCAATCTGCAGCGGCCAAAATGATGCCGTGCGTGGTTACGGTGTTCGCAAAGCGAGGGGATGTTGATGAATTGCTCGATGACTTGGAACTGTTGGATGAAAATTCCTTGGCGGATTTCAATATTGGTTCTGGAGTGATCATTACGGCCGATGGCTTGTGTGTTACCAATCATCATGTCATCAAAGGTTCCAAGGGCATTCGTGTTCGAATGGCCGATGGCCGGGAATTGTTCGGAAAAGACGTACTTTCAGATCCATCCAGTGATATCGCACTTTTCCGAATCTCTTCGAAGGAGTCACTCTCCGCAGCCGCCATTGGAAATTCGGATGCACTTATCATTGGGGAATGGGTCATGACTATCGGTAGCCCCTTCAATTTGGATCAAACGGTGAGCGTCGGAATTATTAGCAGTAAAGGGCGTACGATTCATACGAAAAGAAGAGGGCAAAGAGAGGATTTTGAAGGGCAATTGTTGCAAACGGATGCGACTATTAATCCAGGCAATTCCGGGGGTGCATTGCTGGATTTGAATGGAGAGTTAGTTGGAATCAATACTGCGATTCATACTACAAGTGGTCAATTTCAAGGTGTCGGCTTTGCAATTCCGATGCGGCGAGTTCAATGGATCACAAACGAGTTAATAGAGTTTGGCAGAGTTCGTCGAGCAAAACTTGGGATTCGAGTTGACGTCATCCCTCAATTCTTGGCAGGGGAACTCAAAATACCAGTGAGGGGCGGCGTTCAGATTACCGTATTGGGTAAAGATTCGCCTGCAACCCGGGCAGGAATGGAGATTGGAGACGTAATTGTCGAACTAGCTGGCCAAAAGGTGTTTACCCCGGAAGATTTTCAGAGTTTAGTGGAACAACTTCCAGCCGACCGGGCGTATCCCATCAAGCTCCTGCGTGATGGCCAATCAATAACGCTGGAGGTCCGGCCAGTGGTGAAAGAATAGTGTAAAACTGCGCAATGTGCCAATTTTCTCGGCGCGGTTAGGTTGTGATTTTTTAGAAACGTGCCCTAGTTGCTCTGCAACTCGGCTTTATTGTTTGATCATCGGCATTCATTTACGTGAGTTTGTCCACATTAAAGCGCAACGAAAGTACCTATGCACAAATAGGGGGTATAACCTCATGTAGGCGAGCCTCTCCGAGGCTCGCAATTTTCAGCGTCTGCGGAGACGCTGCTACGTGGTTGTGCCAATAAAGTTATGCATAGGTGCTTAGTCAAATGCAGCTTTAAATTCGGGTGGAAACCGTAGCGGAAGTCGCCAAGACTTTCGGTGTTTTCAAAGCGGAGACCGAAACCCTGGTGGATTCCGCTACCCGAAAACTAAGCTGAGGAAGAATACCGGTAAAAGAGCCGAGCTAGACCTGAATCGCCAAGAAAACGTCATTTTTCTTGAAGTACTACATGTGGACATTACGCAGAAGGAGTGAGGATTCCGAATTTTTCTGGTTCGGCGATCTATTCTGGTTAGGAAAAATAGGAAAAATAGGAAATTCCTTCCTGAAGATCTTCCCTAACGCTTTCACTAGGCTAAACTCGTTACGCACAGGTTGGACTTGGGTGCATACGGATTTGCAACTCGCTGGGCGGTTTCTAAAACGGCCCGGCATTCAATCTACTTTGATAAGCAACGTTGAATTACTTCCCATTACATCTTGTTTGTGGTGGATTTAGGTAAGAGAGTTTGTGTTAACTGGCCGTGTGGCCAAATTTTTAATTCGTCGAGGAGACTACAATGAAGTTTCGCCCAGGATTTGCCCTTGGGCTGGCCACAATGTTTTTTGGGGCCAGTAGCGTTTTTGCCGATTGCGGTTGCGGAAGTGCGACCGGTTCCGGCAGTGTTGTCAGCGGTATGGTTGTTGGAGCTAGCGGAGACGCGGGCGGATGCGGATCGCAGATCAGCTATGTTGAAAAGACCATCATGGTCCCAACACAAACAACTGAAATGCGAACGGTCAACAAGACCGCTTCACGAACAGAACAAAGGACACGAAGTTACACAGTTTCACGTCAAGTGCCTCGCACTGAGACCAAAACCAGCACTACAACTGTGATGGTTCCAAAGCAAGAAACAAAGCAAGTCACTTACACGGTGAACCAAGCCGTTTCGAGCCAAGTCGAAGAATCGTACCAAGTCAACGTTTCCAATACTGTAACGGAACAAGTTCCATACACTGTTAACGAAACAGTTTTTACCGACTCGGTACAAAGCTACTCAGTTCAAGTACCTTCGACTGTTGTTGAACAACAAACATACCAAGTGGCTGTTTGCAAGACTGTTCCAGAAACACAGTCCTACACAGTTCAAGTTCCGTCGGTTGTCCAAGACGTTCAGTCCTACACAGTTCAAGTTCCACACTACGTCGATGTCGCTCAGACCTACAACGTAACTGTGCCTGTGACAACACAAGAACAAGTTCCCTACACAGTTCAAGTTCCTGTTTACAGTGACGAACAAGTTCCTTACACGGTTCAGGTTCCTGTCTACACAGACGAAGTTGTTTCGACAACTGTCAAGGTGCCTTACACCGAGCAACGAACTGGCTCACGCCAAGTTTGCCGCTCGTACCCAGTTCAAAGCTCGCGAACTGTTACCAGGGATATGGGCTCGTACCAAACCGTAACAGAAGAAGTTCCAGTTGCTAGCGGATGCGGTGTTGCTGCTTCCTCCGGTTGCGGATGTGGCGCTCCAGCTGCTTCCTCCGGTTGCGGATGTGGCGCTGCTGTTTCTTCCGGTTGTGGTTGCGGCGCTCCAGCTGTTTCCTCCGGTTGTGGCGGATGCGGCGGTGCTTCTGCCGGCGGATGTGGCGGCTGTGCACCAGCTATGACGACTCGAACGATTTGCAAGAAAGTTTGGGTTCCAAACGTTGTAACCGAAGAAGTGCCTGTGACGACCATGCAAAGCCAAATGGTTGACGAGCCTTACACTTTCACAGTTTCGCTCTGCCGCGACGAAGTTCGTCAAAGCACAGTCAAGCGAGTTAGCTACACAACTGAGACACGTCAAAGGACTGTCAAGCGATGCAGCATGACAACTGAGACCAAGTATCGTACGGTCAACAAGGTTTCTTACTCGACTGAACAGCGCCAACGTACTGTTAAGCAGTGCCAAATGCAAACAGAAACCCGTCAGCGAACCGTTAATAGGACTGTTATGAACACAGAAACCCGTCAACGAACTGTCAACCGACAAGTTACCGAAATGGAAACTCGTACACGTCCAGTTAGCCGAACGGTTTGCAACACCGAAGAACGTACACGAACTGTTAAGGTTCCAAGCGTTGTTCAAAAGCAATTGACACGTACTGTTAGCAAGGTTGTCAGCACACCAGAAACCCGCACCCGTATGAAGACGGTTGTTAACATGGTTACACAAACTATGACCAAGGACGTTGTCTCAACCGTCATGGTTCCAGAACAACGAACCAATACCTACAACGTAACTGTCTACGACACTGTTAACGAAGAGAAAACAGACACATACAACGTCTGCGTTCCTTACACAGTTACCGAAGAAGTTGCTGTGACCGTCTGCAAGATGGTACCACAAACTGTTACCGTTCCAGTGTCGGTGCCAGCATCCTCGGGTTGCGGTGGTGCAATCAGCGGAAGCGCTTGCGGCGGCGGATGTGCTCCAGCAGCATCGTCAGGTTGCGGTTGCGGATCTCCTGCACCAGTATCGTCCGGTTGCGGTTGCGGCAATTAATTGACCTCAGTTTGAGAGTGCGACTTGTTTAACCCGCGAAGCGGCGGGAAGCACCAGCGCACTCGACCTAGGTTTCTATCACATTAGGTCAAAAACCTGCGAAAAATCTAAACGGCCCGTGCGAGGTAACTTACACGGGCCGTTTTTCTTTTGACTGGGCAAGCTACAATATGAGTAGTCCTCAAGTAGTTTGCCCGTAGTTTCCCGTAGTGGATCTTGTTAAAGATCCGGCGTCTAAAGGATCTGTGCTTCAGGATCTTTAACAATATCCACTACTTGAAACTAACAGAATCCTCCAACCAATCCACCCATGACAACCCCACAGAGACTGACGGACCCGTTTGGCTCCCGCGATACTTTTCGTGCCCCTCAAGGCCAACTCGGTATCTACCGATTAGGTAAACTCGAAAAGGACGGAATTGCCTCGGTTTCGAAGCTTCCGTTCTCGATTCGTGTGTTGCTCGAAGCGGTTTTGAGGAATTGCGACGGATACCAAGTTTCCGAAGCTGACGTCGTAAACCTCGCCCAATGGAACGCTGCCAAACCCGCCGAACTTGAGGTCCCATTCAAGGCCGCTCGCGTAGTACTACAAGATTTCACCGGTGTGCCTGCTGTTGTGGACCTTGCAGCGATGAGGGATGGCATGAAGTCATTGGGAGGGGACCCAAAAAAGATCAATCCGCTTATTCCTGTCGATTTGGTAATTGATCACTCTGTCCAAGTTGATTATTTCGGAACCGCCGATTCGCTCGCAAGGAACGTCGAAGTTGAGTTCGAACGCAACAAAGAACGCTATGAGTTCCTTCGATGGGGACAACAAGCGTTCAACAATTTTCGCGTGGTTCCACCCAATACAGGTATAGTTCACCAAGTCAACTTGGAATTCCTGGCCAAGGTTGTATTTCTGGGCAAGGACCATGCAGGCGCCGTCGCGTACCCAGACACTTTGGTTGGCACCGATTCGCACACGACGATGATCAATGGACTGGGAGTCCTCGGATGGGGCGTTGGTGGAATCGAAGCGGAAGCAACTATGCTAGGCCAACCGCTCTACATGTTGTTGCCAGAAGTCGTCGGGATGAAATTGCTGGGTAAGTTGTTTCCCGGGGCAACGGCGACCGATCTTGTCTTGAGAGTCACGGAAATACTTCGCAAGGAAGGGGTCGTTAATAAATTTGTCGAGTTCTTTGGCGAAGGGGTCACACGCATGTCACTCGCAGATCGAGCCACGATCGCCAATATGGCTCCTGAATATGGAGCGACGATGGGTTTCTTCCCGGTCGACAATGAGACCCTCGTCTACATGCGCCGAACTGGCAGGACTTCTGATGAAATAGAACTGGTAGAACGTTATTGCAAAGAGCAAGGTTTGTTCCGCGTGGACGGTAGCCCTGATCTAAACTATACCAAAGTGCTGACACTGGACCTAAGCAGTGTGGAACCATCCCTAGCTGGACCAAAACGGCCGCAAGATCGTGTAGCCCTTAGGTCTTTGAAGACTTCGTTTGCCAAAGCTCTTTCAGCACCGATTGCCGAACGAGGATTTGGACTAACGAACGAGCAATTGTCGTCTAAGGCAACCGTCCAGGACAACGGACACAGTTCCAGCATCGGCCACGGTTCGGTTGTCATCGCAGCGATCACTTCGTGTACCAACACGAGCAACCCATCTGTCATGCTCGGAGCAGGACTATTGGCCAAGAAAGCGGTAGCACGCGGACTCACAGTAAAATCGTTTGTTAAGACCAGTTTGGCGCCAGGTTCGCGCGTTGTTACCGACTATCTCGAAAAGGCAGGCGTACTTGGCCCATTGCAAAAACTCGGCTTTCATGTCGTCGGCTACGGATGCACAACATGTATAGGCAATAGTGGACCGCTACCTGAATCGGTTTCCAATGCGATCAATGAGGGAAACCTTGTCGCCGCAGCCGTCCTAAGCGGCAATCGAAATTTCGAGGGCCGCGTCAATCCACATACTCGCGCCAATTACCTTGCTAGCCCAGCCTTAGTTGTCGCTTATGCAATCGCTGGTACCGTAGAAATCGATTTCGAGACGGAGCCAATTGGACTAGATCCCGACGGCAAGCCGGTGTTTTTTCGCGAGATTTGGCCAACACAAGAAGAGATCGAGCGGACTATCGAGCAGAGTGTTCAACCGGAGATGTTCACTAAACTCTACTCAAGCGCCTTCACTTCGAATGAAACTTGGAATGCTATCCCCATCACTCCAGGCGAACTCTACAAATGGGACGAAAAGAGCACCTATATCCAGCTTCCTCCATTTCTGGAGGGAATCACAAACAAAGAAGGCTCCATTGCACCGATCCATGCTGCACGTGTGCTTGCGGTACTTGGAGATTCCGTAACTACTGACCATATTTCGCCAGCTGGCTCGATTGCCAAAGATGGCCCTGCCGGAAGATTCTTGGTAGAGAGCGGAGTTCATGCTCGGGATTTCAACAGCTACGGTGCACGGCGTGGTAACGACCGAGTCATGGTTCGTGGCACGTTTGCCAACATCCGCATTCGGAACGCAATGACTCCGGGAATCGAGGGTGGAGTCACGAAGCACTTACCGACGGGAGAACAAATGAGCATCTACGATGCTTCGATGAAGTATCAAGCCAGCAAAACGCCGCTAGTGATCTTGGCTGGTTCGGAATACGGTACCGGGTCGTCACGTGATTGGGCCGCCAAGGGAACTCTGTTGTTAGGCATTCACGCTGTGATTGCCGTTTCGTATGAGCGCATTCACCGAAGCAATTTGGTAGGCATGGGTGTGTTGCCGCTCCAATTCCTCGACGGGCAATCAGCTCAAACTCTTGGACTCACCGGAGAGGAATCGATCGATATTCCTTCTCTGAATGACAAACTCCAACCGCGAAGCCGAGTCGAGGTCGTCGCCACGAAACTCAATGGCACCATGCAGTCCTTTCAGGCTCTGGTTCGCATCGATACGCCTGTCGAGATCGACTACTATCGCAACGGCGGAATTCTGCCAACAGTTCTTCGAAAACTAGCGGAAGCCTAGGACTGCATGCGAAAGCGACGACGTCCAGCCATTACGATTACCAAAATCGCAATCGCGCTTGCGGTAGTCACAACCGTTTTCGCAATGGCAGCGTCGGGTTCCATTGTTGTCGCGGGAGGCAGGAGTTTTGAAGAAGGTGTTCATGCGATTGCGTTGAGCGTAATGTTGGTAGCGTATTTGTTCTTGATTACTGTATTGATGGCCTGCAAGCCAAAGCCAGTTGAATCGCTAAGTGTCGTTGCGCACGACAACAGTCTATTGGTTTCGCCATGCGGTATCGACAGTTGCCTTATTCTTGACCAAGTTCGTATAGATGGTTCTGGGTTCAAGCTTGCAAAGCACCGTCGCGAGGACATACGTATTGTTGTTGCGAGAGCTACTTCGATTTCGGAATCGTTTCTGGACTTGCTCGCTCAATTTCCGAACTTGACTCTGCTCGACCTGCAAGACGCCAGGGTGACACCCGATTTTTGGGATAATTTAGAGGAATTGCCAAGTGTCTCGCATGTATTAGCGACGAACGCAATTCCCAGTGATCAGCTTCGAAATATCTCTATCTCATTACCAGAAGTCAAGTTTTGGTTGGACAAGCACAGGAATCTTGTCATCGGTTCCAAAGCAGCCATGTACCCCCGCGGGCAATGAAATGAATCACCCACGACCGGCAATGGTCTACCTTATCGGCGCGGGACCTGGTGACCCAGGCTTGATCACCGTTCGAGGTGCGGAGCTGATTGGTCGGGCGGATGCGATTCTCTATGATGGATTAGCCAATGAAGCATTACTCGGCTACGCATCGAACCATGCGGAAAGGATTTGCGTTGGTAAGCATGGCCATGGAGGCAGGTGGGCGCAATCGCAAATCGACGACGAAGTCGTGCGACTTTCCAAATTGGGCAAGTCGGTCGCGAGGCTCAAAGGCGGAGATACTAGCATCTTTGCCCGTACGGCAGAAGAAGTCGATCGACTCGTCGAGGAAGGTATCCCATACGAAATCGTTCCTGGAATCACCGCAGCCCTTGCGGCTAGTGCGTATACAGGAATTCCGATCACACATCGAGATTGGTCTTCTGCCGTGGCGTTGGTTACTGGGCGATTACAACCGACAGACGGAAGCGACGAAGCAGAGGAGTCGCTCGATTGGAATGCTCTCGCTAAGTTTCCAGGAACCCTAGTGCTATACATGGGTGTAACCACAGCGGTTCATTGGAGTAGCAAACTGATTGGTGCAGGCAAGCCAGCTTCTACGCCGGTGGCCATGATTCGTCGCTGCTCATGGCCGGATCAACAAGTGATCCATTGCGATTTAGGAACGGTAGCCTCGACAATTGCCTCGATGCCTGGTTTTCGCCCTCCTGTTATAAGCATTGTTGGCGACGTGATTCGAATGGCCAAAACCATGGATTGGTATTCAGTCAGGCCCTGGTTTGGAAAACAAGTTTGGGTTACTAGCCCTGTGTATACCGCCAGTATACTGAGCAAAAAATTTGCCGAGCAAGGTGCCAATGTAATTCAACACCCGGTGATGAAGATCGAACCGCCATCGGATTGGCAAGAAGTTGACGATGCACTTTTATCGCTCGACCAATTCGATTGGGTTGTTTTCAGCAGTGTATACGGTGTTGATGGCTTCTTTGGTCGAATGCAAGCGATTGGCAAAGACGGTCGCAGCCTCTATCGATCGAAACTGGCCGCAGTCGGCTCCGGAACAGCGTCCGCAATTGCAAAGTATTCCATGCGATGTGACATGGTTCCGCAAACGCAAGGCGTTGAGGCATTGGCGGACCTTTTGATTCACTTTTGCGAGGGAAAGCGGTTTCTGCTTGTCCGAAACCCTGACGGCGAAACTACGGCGATGAACCGTCTCGAAGAAGCGGGAGCGTTGGTTGAGAGCTTGAATGTCTATCGCCAAGTCCCAGTCGAATCATTGTCGACTGAATTGCTTGCTAGTTGCGAGTCAGGTGAAATGCACATTACCGCCACCAGCCGAAATATTGCAAGTCAAGCAGTGGCTTTGCTTGGCGGTCGGAGCCGCGATCTAAAATGGCTTAGTTTGTCTCCGTCTATCACTGCGAGACTGTATGAACTCGGATGTACGAATGTTCAAACAGCTCGCGAGCCAAACTTCGACGCGCTCGTTGAGCTTGTCCCGTCGTATCCGTCGTAGCTTAGGCTTCCAGCCTGAGATGCCAGGATTGCCCCCTCACAGGCAAGATGCCTATGCTACGTATTTGGCTAGCCAGCCGCTGCGCGGGTTAAACAAGTCGCAAGTTTGAAGCTGATGTTTAACCGATCGGAGCGATTAGCGTAGATCGCGGGCGCTGTATAGATGCTACGTGTTTGGCTAGTCCAATATTTCTAGCCGATGCGATCCCTTTGCGACCAATCCGATTTGTTGTGCACGGTCCGATAGTTCGTTCAAAGCAGATTGCCCTACTGCACCCAGCTGAACAGTCCAGTCATTGACGTACAAATCGACATGCTGCATCAGCACAGCATCGTCAAACTCTTGCGCGTAGTGACGCATCGTGGGTAGCGTCTCATTGCGATGGGCCATAGCATAGTTCAATGATTCCTGAATAACAGTCTGCACCGTTCGCAATGTATCAAGGCCCAACGATCGCAAACCAACAATCCCGCCCAACGGCAAAGGGCAATTCGTCTCCGCCTCCCATCGTGTCCCAAGGTCCTCGACCAAATAAAGCCCCTCGCTCTCCCAAGTGAATCGTCCCTCGTGGATGCAGACGCCAAAATCTGCCGTCTGACTCTTCAGCCGCGGCATGATCTCCGAGAAAACGACTTGCTCGAGGCGTGAAGTCCCAGGATAAAACAACTTGAACAAAAGCGTTGCCGTCGTATGTTCACCTGGGCACAAAGTTAGCTGCGTTAAAGTAGTCGGACGATCGTTGTTTCTCGCAGACAACAGTAGCGGTCCGACGCCGAATCCCAAAGCAGAGCCACTGGGTAAAATCAACATCCTATCGGCGAGCAACAACGCGGCATGAAAACTAACCTTAGCGATGTCGAGTTCACCTTGAAAGGCTCGCGAGTTTAACTGCTGGATGTCGAGCAACTCAATTTGAAAATCAAGCCCACGCCAATCAACCCTTCGATGCAGCATTGCATGGAATGCAAACGTATCGTTAGGGCAAGTAGAGATTCCCAAACGTATGGTCTGGCTCATGAACATAACACCTTGAGGATTGACTCTTCGACAGCGGACATTGCCTCGCGAACCTGCCAGTTATCTTTGTTTCGATCTCCAGCTCGGTTGGAAATGCCCCGGACAATTCGCAATGGTAATCCCGCAAAGCGACAGGCCGCAGCAACGGAAAATCCCTCCATGTCTTCCGCGACCGCCTTCGGATACTTCTTCAATCTCAACCGGACATCGTGTTCGTTCGCCGAAGCGGAACAGCATGAAAGCAAGGGAACGCATAGTTCGGAGTTCTCAGCGTTCAATTGAATTGAATCGGAAATGAGTGGATCATCCGGCCATTGGTGCCACCCCAATTCACTTGCGGCAATAAACCCATCACCCGAGCCTGCACCGATTCCGAAGCATATTGCCAGATCAAACTCGACCGCTGTACCAACTCGAAACCGCAGATCCAGCGTTCCCGCTATACCGATCAAGAAAACCTGCTTGGGCGAATACTCGGCAATCAACTGAGTCGTTCTGATACCCGAAACAATGGGCCCGAACCCGCAAATCCGAATTGCACTCTTCGCATTCTCAATCTGCTCTAATAGCCGAAGCGAAAGGAACGACTTTTCGAATTCAGTTGGCACTAGGAAAAGCGTTGAAACCATGCAAGTCAGCGGATGAAAGGAGGGTAGGATGGGACCATTTGTCCAGTCCAAGCAAAGGATCGGGACTTTGGTCCCAATCTACTTTTTGTAGTTTCCAATCTGCCGCTCGCCTAAGCAGGAGGGGATTAATCTCGCAACCGGTTTGCCGCAGCATCATTTCCATTCCTGTTTTCGATAGTTAGCATTAAACTTCAATTTGAGTCCGGTGGAGTATAGCAAATCCAACAATAGTGAGCAACAAACTTCGATGAAACTCGCCACAGGTACAACTATCGTAAAGAATGGCCAGCTAATTGATGGCACAGGTCGAGCTCCCGTTCTTGACGCGGCACTCGTTATTTGCGATGGTCGAATCATCTACGCAGGTCCCGAGGCAGAATCACCCGCTTTACCGCAAGGCACAGAATCCATCGACGCATGCGGCGGAACGATCATGCCAGGACTTGTCGAGGCGCACTTTCACGCCACGTATTTCAACATCGCGAACCTCGAGGACCTCGACATCAAGTATCCGGTCGAATACGTCTCGATGCTTGCATGCGTGAACACACGGCTCGCGCTGGAATGCGGCTATACCGCAGCTCGATCTGGTGGGTGTCTATTCAACGTGGATGTGTGGCTCAAGAAAGCGATTGAGGAGGATCTGATCGCGGGGCCTCGATTATCCGCCAGCGGTCGCGAGATTTGTTCTGCAGGAGGGCTGATGGACTGGAACCCCGAGTTTCGAAGAATCGGAATGGAAGGACTTGTCTTCATCATCAATGGACAGGACGATGCTCGCAAGGCCGTGCGAGCCCTAGTAAAAGATGGCGTCGAGTGGGTCAAGACATATCCCACAGGAGACGCTGCCTCGCCCGACATCAACGACCACCATACTCTCTGTATGACTTTCGAAGAAATGCAGGCAGTCGTGTCTACAGCCCACAATCATAAGCTAAAAGTAACTGGACACTGCCGTGCGACGCAGGGTATCAAGAACGCACTTCGCGCTGGTTACGACTGCATTGAACATGGCACTTTCATGGATGACGAAGCTCTGGAATTGTTGCTGGAACGCGACGTACCCTGCGTTCCGGCTCTCTATTTTGAGAAGGCAAGTATTGAGCTCGGGCCGGAGTTTGGTCTGTCGCAAGTGGTTATTGACGGACATCAAGAGACGCTTGACGGCGGTTGCGAAAGCGCGAGACGAATCTTAAGAGCCGGTGGACGACTCGGAATGGGTGGCGATTACGGATTCGGCTGGAATCCACACGGAGATTACGCGAGGGAGCTCACCTTTTTCGTGAACGATGTTGGTCTGACGCCATTAGAGGTCATTACATGTGCGACTAAGACCGGCGCGGAGATTATGGGCCGTGTCGACGAATTCGGCACTTTAGAGAAGGGCAAACTTGCCGACGCACTCATCGTCGACGGAAACGTCATTGACGATATTGCATTGCTTGAAGATAGAACGAAGTTTATCGCAGTTATTCAAGGAGGTGTCATCAAGGCGGGAAGACTCGCAAAGCCTTTTCCGACCATTGTAAAGCGAGAGAAATGAATTTCGAATTGCGAGAATTTCGCGGCGTGCCGCTGCTGAGCTATGTCGAAGGACCTCCAAATGGGCCCACGATGCTGTTGCTCCATGGTGTCACGCGTTGTTGGCAAGATTGGGAGCCCCTGCTGCCGGCACTTACAACGGCGTGGCGTGTCGTCGCGCTTGACCATCGCGGCCACGGAGGCTCCGGGCGTACAGACCGTTATTGTGCTACAAGCAGACCCGCTCTGTGGCGGCGCACTGACGAATCACGACGTGGACGCAGCCTTGGCCGCGTTGCCGTCTATTCAGCATTTTCATTTCCCTGGAGCGGGCCATCAGCTTCATCGAGACCGCACAGATGCTATGCTAGACGCTTTGTGTCCCTTTTTCCACTCATTGTCAGTTAACGTGGGATAGGCTTCTAGCCTGTCATATTCAGCAAGACAGGCTGGAAGCCTATCCCACGAAACTAACCTTATTCCTATTTACAACGACGGACTCGAAAATCATGAAGCAATATTTTCTCGTTCAAATCGGCATCATAGCTGCAGTCATACTTGGCATTCCCTTTAGCAAATTCGCAACAGCCGATGCTCCGCTCTTCGAACAAAAGAACATTGTCGCGTGGTGTATCGTGCCGTTCGATTCGGCAAAACGTGGGCCAGCGGAACGGGCAAAGATGGTCCAAAAACTCGGCATTACCAAGGTTGCCTACGATTGGCGTGCAGAGCATGTGCCACAATTTGAGGAAGAAATACTTGAATACCAAAAACGCGGCATCGAATTCTTCGCGTTTTGGGGAGCGCATGACGACGCATTCCGTTTGATCGAAAAGTACAAACTGCATCCCCAAATCTGGCTGACAGCACCCAGCCCAAACGAAGCGGAAGCGCGCGACGAACAAATTAAAAAGGCTGCGACACAACTGCTCCCGATGGTCGAACGTACTCGGAAGCTCGGCTGCCAGCTCGGTATCTATAATCATGGCGGCTGGGGCGGCGAGCCGGAGAACTTAGTGGCTGTTTGCGAATACCTTCGTCAACATCACGACGCCAAGCACGTCGGCATCATCTACAATCAACATCATGGCCACAGCCATGTGGATCGATTCGTTGCGGATCTAGCCGCCATGAAACCGTATCTGCTATGTCTGAACCTAAACGGTATGACTCGCGATGGTGACAAACGCGATATGAAGATTCAGCCGCTCGGACAGGGAGAACTTGACTTGTCACTTCTTAAATGCATTTCCGACTCTGGTTACCGTGGTCCTATCGGAATTATCGGTCACACGAACGACGATGTGGAATTGCGATTACGAGACAACCTTGATGGTCTCAATTGGCTGGTCCCACAACTCTCCGGAAAACCTGCGGGATCCAAACCAACGCCTCGCTTACCACTTCTTCCCAAGGTAGTGGTTCCCGCGATCAAGTAGGCGGTTTTCCACGAGTCGACCCAATGTGGAAGGAATTGTCCTCAATTCCTTCGGTGGCACTTCTGGCACGGGAATTGAGGACAATTCCCGCCACAATGTGCAGTGTTTTTACGGCATCGATTTGATTTGGAAATCGTCTTCGACAAAGTCAACATGAATGCTTCCACCGTCATTTTCTTCGTGACTCAGCAATTCCGTTGCAATCTTGTTTTGCAATCGGCGCTGAATGACTCGCTTGAGCGGACGTGCTCCGTAGACAGGATCGTAACCTTCGTTGCTGATGGCATCGATCGCTCGTTCCGAAACATTCAAACGATAGTGGCTCTCCACTAACTGCTTCTCTAACCTTTGAATTTGCAATACTACAATCTTCCGTATTTGTTCCTTTCGAAGCGGTTCGAAGATGATTGTTTCATCGATTCGATTCAGAAATTCAGGTAGGAATTTTGTTTTAAGAGAATCCTGGACGGCTTGCTGCATATCCTCTTCGCTGCCTCCCTCTTCGGTCACGCGCTGAATCATCTGACTGCCGATGTTGCTGGTCATAACGACGATCGTATTGGTAAAGTCGACTGTACGGTTTTGTCCGTCCGTCAATCTTCCGTCGTCCAAGAGCTGCAACAGAATATTGAAGACATCCGTATGCGCTTTCTCAATCTCATCCAACAAGATCACGCTGTAGGGCCTTCGTCGAACCGCTTCGGTCAGTTGGCCACCTTCCTCGTAGCCAACATACCCTGGAGGTGCACCAACTAATCGGCTAACCGTATGGCGTTCCATGAACTCGCTCATGTCGATTCGAACCATGGCGGTTTCGTCGTCGAACATGACTTCGGCCAGCGCTTTGCAAAGCTCTGTCTTTCCGACGCCTGTCGGGCCAAGAAAGAGAAAAGAACCGATCGGCCGGTTGGCATCCTGAAGTCCACTACGGCTTCGTCGCACCGCGTTACTGATAGCTTCGACTGCTTTGTTCTGGCCGATAACTCGTTGATGCAATCGTTCCTCCATCACCAACAATTTAGCGCGCTCTGTCTCAAGCATGCGCGTCACTGGTACACCGGTCCAAGCGCTCACAACTGCTGCGATTTCGTCTGCCGTTACTTCGGTTCGGAGCAAACGTCGTTTTTCGGTTTCCTTAGCTTCCTTGGTGTCATTCACTTCTTCCTTTGCAATTTGCTCTCGCAACTTACGCAGGCGTTGATCGAGTTCGAACAGTTTTTGGTAGTCTGATTCTGAAACGCCAGCACCAGATGATTGCTGTTCCTTGATTCGGGAATCCAGTTGTCGAAACTCCCCTTCGGCTTGCTCGATCGATCGGCGCACCGAGCCAACTCCGGAGAAGCCAAGTTTCTCCGATTCCCACTGCTCGCGCAGGCTTGCTAGTTCATGTCGAACTTTGGTCATTTCTTGTTCAATGTCTTCCAACGCATCTTCGGTGCTGGTGTCCGATTCTTCATTGAGCTGACGCTGTGCCAGCTCCAATTGCCTCAGCCGGCGCTGCAGCGTATCGATCTCAGTCGGCACGCTATCTCGTTCCATCGCAAGGCGGGCGGACGCTTCATCGATCAAATCGATTGCCTTGTCTGGCAAGAAACGATCCGTGATGTAACGATGCGAAAGCTTCGCGGCCTCTACGAGTGCCGCATCTCGAATTTTGACACCGTGGTGTGCTTCGTACCTTGCCTTAAGCCCTCGCAGGATCGTTATCGTGTCCTCAACACTTGGCTCACCAACGTAAACCGGTTGGAAACGACGTTCCAGGGCCGCGTCTTTTTCGATATGCTTTCGATACTCATCAAGAGTCGTTGCGCCAATGCAACGCAATTGCCCGCGTGCGAGCTCTGGTTTAAGCAAATTGGCGGCGTCACTTGCGCCCTCGGCTGCGCCAGCTCCAATGACGGTATGAAGTTCGTCAATGAACAGAATCACATCACCGTCCGCATCCTTCACTTCTCGAAGAACCGCTTTCAATCGTTCCTCAAACTCGCCTCGAAACTTTGTACCCGCGATCAAGGAACCCATATCAAGGGAAACAACTTTACGGTTCTTGAGGCTTTGCGGCACGTCGCCCTGAACGATTCGTTGGGCAAGGCCCTCGGCGATGGCAGTCTTGCCGACTCCAGGTTCCCCAATTAACACGGGATTGTTTTTAGTGCGCCGCGAAAGGACTTGGATGACCCGGCGGATTTCATTATCTCGACCGATAACCGGGTCCAATTTGTTCTTGGTGGCTAGAGCAACAAGGTCGATTCCGTATTTTTCTAGTGCTTGAAACTTGCCTTCGGGAGTCTGATCAGTAACCCGCGCGCTCCCACGCACACTTTGCAGCGCACTGAGAATGTCCGGCTCGGACACGCCCAACAACTTTAATAAACTGCTGGCCTTGTTTTCTGTCCGGCACAGTCCAAGAAGAAGATGTTCGGTACTGACGAATTCGTCTTTCATGGAAGTCGCAGCTAAAGATGCGGCCTCGAGAGCCTTCTGTAACGAAGGACCGATCGAAGGCTGCCGCCCGCCTGAACTTCGCGGCAATCGCTGTAGTTCGGCTTCACAAGTCGTACGGATTTTTTCTAATGGAGCGCCCATTTTTTTGAGCAATGGGACGACCACCCCTTCGTTATCCTTGAGCAAACCAGAGAGTAAATGCAACCCTTCGATCTCTGGGTTCCCTGACTCCGAAGCTAGCGACTGAGCCTCCATGATCGCTTCCTGGCCTTTGATTGTCAGTTTATCCATGCGAAAAGTCATTTTTCTCTCCCAGTTCAAAAGTTTTGCAACGCTTAAATACCAAGCGGTTGGCAGTCGGCAATCCAAAAAGCCTCAATTGCAAATACCGGGCCAAACCTATGCAAATACCGGGCCAAACCTAAACTGTTTAGCCCTCGTTGGGGCCGGCGTCGCCATCCATCAGACTTGCAAACAAACTACGCAATTTTGTGATCCCTAACTTTTTCAGCGTCGCTATGTTCCTTTCGTAGATCGCAGCCGCATCAGGGAATGTCTCGACTGCACATGCGACGCTTTCCTCTCGCAGCAAATGCAGTGTCGGGAACGGGGAGCGATTGCTGTAGTTCGATACATCATTGTGCTTCGTACCAGCGAATAGGTAGTCTGGATGGAAGCTTGCTACCTGAATGACTCCATCCAATTCCAATTCAAGAACCGTCAGATCGCAGACCGCCAGGAAATCGTTGAACTCGGCGAAGTCATTTAACACTTCAGGATGAATTAGCAGCGTAGACTCGATCTGCTCTGGGTCGGCATTAGCCAACAAACTCAACTCACTTTTCAAGTCGCAAAGAAGTTTATCGCGTTGGGTAGCATCACTAACATAGAAACGAATCTGGTTCTTAGCGTGAACCGCTTTCGCAAATGGACAAAGGTTTAGGCCGATAACAAACTTATCAAGCCACGCAGTGGTCGTAGCGATCACAAGATCCTCGGCGTGATTCATTCAAGTCTGCTAACTGTTTTCGAATTGGGCGATTGAATAAAGAAACTCCAGTTTTGTTCCGCAGGTGTCAGTTGGGCGTCGATCACAACATGGGCCGCAAACCGTGGGCTAGCGCCCTTCGGCTGATCAGCTGCGGGCGCGCTAGCGTGCGGTTCAGCCCGACTTATGATCGACGCCGTTAGTTGCTGTCCCGCTGGCGTAAAGCCAACGGAAACGATTGCATTCGCAGTAGTTGCATGGTGGCGTTCAGCGAGAAGTGTCGTATAATTACGTAAAATTCCTACTTGGGTAGATGAAGACCCCTGGATTTATGCAATTAACTGGAAATGTACGGGAAATGAGTGAATCGTCTGAGACTGGTCACGTTGTCATTGTTGACGACTGCGAAATCAACTTAAAAAATCGCTATTTTGCGGTCGTATTGGCTTTTCTCGTCCCGGGGGCAGGTCACTATTACCAAGGTAGACGCAACAAAGCCTATCTGTTTGCCATTTGCATTCTCAGCCTGTTTTTCCTTGGGCTTTTTGTTGGCCAAGGAAGAGTTGTTTACGCTGCATGGAATCCCGACGAATATCGTATTCAATTCCCAGCCCAAATGTGCGTTGGCATTCCGGCGTTCCCTGCGGCCATCCAAGGTTGGATTCATCGTGACGACGCTAAAAAGGGATTCATACCGCAGGGAGATGGCAAATGGAGTTGGTCAAGATTCATGGCTGCCCCGTCTAGCAGAAAAGAGTTATCTGACTGGCACTTTGCGACCTCAGCTGGGTTTGAACTCGGATCCCTTTACACTGCGGTTGCGGGACTTTTAAATCTGCTTGCTATTTTCGATGCCTATGCCGGCCCGATGCCGTTGCCAACGTCGGACGAGCGGCGTAAAAAAAAGACGTAGGACAGGATGCCAGCCTGTTTCAGCACAGTATGAATGTAAGCGCGAAGCAATTAGCAGCCGACTTAGTCGACGAGATACGCAAGCAACACTCGGTCGTTGTTGCGTTCTCAGGTGGCGTAGACAGCGCAGTTGTGGCTGCAGCAGCGTATCTTGCCTTTCCTAACCACTCTATAGCAATAACCGGCGTTGGGAGTGCGGTCTCCGAATCCGATCTTAGCTCGGCTCGAAGCGTTGCAAAGTCTATCGGGATTCGACACAAAGAAATACCTACTCACGAAATGCTTAACGAAAACTACGTTCGAAACGACGGCAGACGCTGTTATTTTTGCAAATCGACTCTTTACGGTACACTTCGAGCCTGGGCCGACGCAAACCATTTTGCGTGCGTAATGTCCGGAACCAATCACGATGACTTAGGGGACTACCGACCCGGTTTGCAAGCCGCGTCTGAGTACTCCGTCGTAGCGCCACTTGTTGACTTGGCGATCACCAAAATGCAAGTTCGAGAACTTGCGAGGTATTTTGAATTGGCCGTCGCTGACAAGCCAGCTTCTCCGTGCATGGCGAGTCGAATTGCGTATGGCCAGTCGGTCACGACCGAACGACTTCAAAGTATCGAGCAAGCCGAACTTTTCCTTGTATCCCATGGTTTCAGCGACGTTCGAGTCCGTTTGCACGCAGACGGCCTAGTGCGTCTTGAATTGGGTCTCGAAGACATGCAACGTGCCTGCGAACCCGCCACTCGATCGGCCATCAACGACCAAATGCAGCGGCTAGGTTTCAAGTTTGTTACTCTGGATTTGATGGGCCGCCAGTCCGGATCGCTCAATCGGGCCTTGCCGATTATCATGCTGTAAAAAAGACACTTCTCGCTGATCGCCGGCAAATCAGCCTTCCGTCGGAGTTCTGCGGGGAATCACCTTAGACGATTTTATGTAGCTGTCAGATGCCGTCCCGCTGGCGTAAAGCCAAATGGCACTCACTTTGAGCCGCAACTCGCTAGCGCGGATTATTCATGCAAATGCAAACTAAAGTGGCCCCGGCTGCGTATAAGTTGTTAGTTTACAACACCTTACCCGCAAGCACGGAAGCCAA
>JAYTVL010000597.1:0-11259 GCA_043744075.1 Pirellula sp.
CCGAAAGAACTTGGCCTACTAATCGAAGAGTTGTTACGTCGCGAGCCATCGATGCGCCCGCCCACAGCCTTAGTCGTTGGCAATCGATTGCAAGCCCTGCGAGTTGGGCTTGCGATGCGAGCTCGAGACGGGCTGTCGACCAAGACGGAAGTGCGAAACCTCAAGGAAATGACCAGTATCGACATAAGTGACGACGCATCGTTGATGCACGAGGTCAAGTCGATCTCACCAACCGAAAATACGATCGCAGGCGCGACGCATCAGTTCCATTCAAGTTACGGAGAACGAACCAACGACTCGAGCCCGTCGATTGCGGGGCCCAACGATAAGACTCGACTTGCACAGACGCAATCGGCTTTCGAGCTGAGTGAGCAGCCGAGTGGCATCGAACACATGGGCAAAACGAACTTCACCGAAGTTCAGGAGGACGACAGACGTAGATCAATACTTCCGAGCTCGGAACATGACCAAGTGCCCGCTTGGACGCAGTGGGTCAGTATAGGCGGCTTGATTGCGGCATTGATCGCATGCGCGTTTGGAATCTTTTGGTTTTCCCAAGCTCCGTCGGCCAATAGCTTGTATCACGAAATTGCGTCTGGTATGGAGGCTACGGATGACGAACAATTGCTGTCGATCGAGCCGACGGCCGAGAGATTCAAAAAACTGTATCCAAATGATCCGCGTTCCTCGGATGTCGATACGATACTCCGTGAAATTGAATCCATTCATTCGATACGTCAAATGCAACGAAAGGCCAAACGCGGCGGCACGGACCAGCTGGATGCAATTGAGCAGGCGTTTTTGGAGTGTATCAAAGCCCAGGCCATTGATACGGCACTTGCTCAACGAAAACTCAATGCGTTGGCGACTGTCTTTTCGGCAAATGAAAAACTATCTCCACGCCAGCGCCAAATTGTGGATTTAGCAAAGCAGATGGCCGACAAAATTGCGGTTGAGGCCAAGCAAACTCGTCATCCCGCTATCGAATCAGTGGAGGAGCAGATGATTTGGGCTGAGGCGAATCTCGCGCCAAAGACTCGAGCGGCTTGGTTGAAGGGGCTTATCGAACTCTTTGAAGACAAAGCCTGGGCTCGTCAAGTCATTGCTTCGGCCAAAGCTAAGTTAAAAGCGATCGAGAATACCAAGTAGGTCCCGCCCGGCAGGCGGGACTTTTTTCATGATGATCCCGCCCGGCAGGCGGGACCTACTACACGATGATCCCGCCCGGCAGGCGGGACCTACAGACCTACATAAACGCATGTTAAATATCGTCGAAGTAAATCAACTAACTAAGCGATACGGCAACTTCTCTGCATTGAATGAGTGTTGCCTTGCGGTTCCCGAGGGTTCGATATTCGGCTTGCTAGGCCCAAACGGTGCTGGAAAAACAACACTCATACGATGCTTGATGGGTTATTTGCGGCCAACTTCGGGTGTTGCCAAAGCAGATGGATTCGACTGCGAGCATCAGAGCTTGCAAGTAAGAGAACGCGTAAGCTACTTGCCGGCTGAGACGAAGCTGTTCCGAATGATGAAAGGGCGCGACTGCCTTGACTTTTTTTCAAAGATCCACCCACGCGGTAGCCTGCAGCTAGCTCTTTCGATTGCCGAACGACTCGAATTGGATATAGGTCGCAGAGTGGGATACATGTCGACAGGCATGCGTCAGAAACTGGCGATTGCTTGCGTAATGAGTTGTCAATGCCGTCTCATGATCTTAGACGAACCAACTGCGAATCTTGACCCCACGGTGCGAGCGGAAGTTCTAAAATTGGTTCGCGAAGCCAACCGGCGCGGTACAACTGTGGCGTTTTGCTCACATGTTCTAAGCGAAATAGAAGAAATCTGCGACCAAGCTGCCATTTTGAAGAGTGGCCAAGTGGTTCGGTCAGTTGACCTGCGAGAAGTTCGATTTGTTCATCGGGTTCGGGCAACGCTCCCGGATGGCGGTACAAACATGATGATACCTGATTCGGTTCGAACCATTTCTCGAGAAGCGGGGCATATCGTGCTAGAAATGGATGGCCTATTGGATAACCATCTACGCTGGCTTAGCGAAAGCGGACTACAATCAGTTCAAATCGACTCGATCGGACTTCGCAGTATTTACGACAGCGTTCATCCCAGAATTCCGATCTTAAAGGGGGCAAAATGAATCCTAGGCGACATTTCATAACTACGCTCGGCGCTTCCACTTTGGCCTTGTCGTTGCGACATGTTTCACTTGCGCAGAGCAACAGCGAAGCGATGCAAATTGCACTGCTGTCAGACACTCACTTGCATGCGGACCCCGTTCATGAGTACCGGGGTTTCCGGCCTTACGACAACTTGGTCCAAGCATCAAACCAGGTGTTGGCCACTGATGCTAAATTCGCACTGCTTTGCGGTGACGCCGCAAGATTAGAAGGAAAAAAGGAGGACTACGTCCAGCTCAAGAAACTCTTGGAGCCGGTCACAAACAAAATGAAAATGGAGATCGCGTTAGGAAACCACGATGATCGAGCCAACTTTTGGACTGTATTTGATGACCGGCGAATCGACAAATCTCTGGCAGGCAACAAACATGTCTCTGTCGCAGATCTAGGGCCTCAACGCTGGATCGTTTTGGACTCGCTGATGTACGTTGACAAGGTGCCCGGTTTTTTGGGTCAAGTCCAACGGGATTGGTTGGATAGGTTTTTGGGAAGCGATGTAAGCCGGCCTGTTGTTTTGATGGTTCATCATACACTTGGGCAACGCGACGGTGATTTGCTCGATACGGAACGATTGCTTGCAATCGCCCAAAAACACTCACACGTTAAGGCCATTGTTTTCGGGCATTCCCATCAGTGGCGAATCGAACAGCGTGAAAAACTCTGGTGGATTAATTTGCCGGCGCTTGGTTACAACTTTACGGACGACCAGCCCTTGGGTTGGGTCCAAGCTGAACTTTGGGCGGATGAATTGCGCTTAAGCTTGAAGGCTATTGGCGGAAACACGACAGAACATGACAAACTGCGCACGTTGAAGTGGTTGGCCTAGCATCAACGGTACGACGCCGGCTCCTCTTCCTCCATTTTGCATTTGTCAATTCTCATTTTAACTTTTTCAATTCATCGTCATCGACAAGCCTCGGCTTGCAAGCTAGAGGTAGTTGAAGAGGCTAAGCTGTGAAGCACCTGAAAGAAGTTTCAAACTGGCATCATACGAGGCTTGTCTAGCTTGAAGTTCGGAAATGGTCTGGGCCAAATCCGCATCTAAGTTCTTAGACTCGTCGGCTTTCATTTCGATCTGGTTCTTTTCCTGCAGGCTCTTTAGATCGTCAATCCGTTGTTGTTGAACTCCGAGTTCACCACGACTCAACGAAAGTCGCGACAGATCCAAATCAACTAGATCAACGGCCCGTGCCACCGCCGTGGTATCCTTTGCAGATATTGCATCACGAAGTCGAATGAGCGAGTTGAAGACCCCCTTTACTTCTTGAGGATTCGGATCCTTGCCGATGACGGTGTACGTGGTACCAGTGAGCGTCGCTTCCACTTCTGTACTTCCTTTAGGAATCAGACCGAGCCCCGAGGCGGCTTGGCTGCCACCAGCATTGCGAACTTTGATCGGGCCTGGCGTCGTTGCCAGCGGTGGTCCCAATGGATCGGGGACGTACACGGCTGAAGTTATCGTTATTCCATTACCCGCAGCGTTTAGGCTGGCGTTTATCTTGGTTGCCGGATTTTGATTGTTGACGTGATTGTTGATGCGGTCAAGCGCATCTTGAACGGTCGTAGTACCAACTAAATCCAGCGTAAACTCGCTTCCATCATTTCTTAGGAAAGTGAGATCTGGACCATCTGCAGGGTTAATTCCTTGACCGAAATTCAATTGGTCCAACCGAACTTGCGGGTGAAAAGTCCTCAAACCCAATCGTTCAGCCAGATCACCGGTGTTTTCACCAATCGAAAAGTCAACTCCGCTTTGTGTTGAACGAATTCTCAGACTTCGACCGTCAGGCGTGATGTCAGCACGAACAGCAGCTCCGGAAGAGTTGATGAAATTCGTCATGTCTTCAATCGTTACGGCTGTCCCGAGTAGAACATTATACGTTTTTCCGTTTTGCTCGATACGAATCCCGTCATTTGCACTGAGTCCAAGATTGCCGTTGAGCTGAGACAATAGGGTGGTTGGCCTGAGGATTGGATCCAGGGTTGTGCCGGTGAGAGGAAGTGGAGTGGATGGTATTTCAGCGAGAATGCCCAAATCGGCTGCCGTGCGGCCCGTTCCCGATTCACGAATACGTAACTGCCCAGCGTTTCCATCAGCATAAGCTGCCACAATCGATCCATTGCTCAAGCTGATTTGTACATTGCGACCGCTCAAGGGGGAAGCACTATTGACACGTTCAAGAACGTTATCAAGTGTTTCTGCGCCGGCTAAGTCTATCGTTATGGTTTCCAGTCCATCCGAGAATTGTATTGCACCAGGGGAAATCCCTTTGCCTCCGTTGAGATCCGCGAGCCGGGTCGAACCAATTGCCGCCGGATTTAGATCCACACGAGAAACGACGCCATCCGAAATTAGGCCTAACGCTTTTTGACCTGTTACGTTGTGGGCGATGTACTCACCGTTGTCTGCGATGGTCAATAGGTTTAAGTCATTGCCAGCAAACTGAATTTTGTTGTTTGCATTCGAGATTGTAGGCGTCCCTACCGTCCCGCCAGAAAACAAATAGCGATCCTGATAACGGGTGTTCGCAGCCGCAGAGAGGCGATCGAGGGATGCATTGATTTGAGAGACCCAGCCGGCGCGTTCCTCGTCGCTATTGACGTTGCCTGCACTCTCGACACCCAGTCCTCGAATCTCGGTCAGAGTATCCTGAACATTGCCCAGCGTCGATTCGGTAACATTGAGATACCCTTGGGACGAATCTAGATTTCGAAGTGTTTGATCGCGAAACTCCAGATCTCTCTGGAGACCGATGACTCGAACTGCAGCGGTAGGGTCCTGGCTTGGCAGGCTGAAGCGTTTTCCGGAACTTAGTTGATCTTCGAGCTGCTGAATACCAAGTTTGCTCACTTGCACTTGGTAAAGAGAACGATATCTAGACAGAGCATCGCTCGTGCGACCGGCAACAACTGGATAAAAAGAGCTTAGCATAGGAAAATGATATTGCGCTAGATGATCTAGATGATATGGACCAAGGTATCCAACATGTCCGAAGCTACAGAAACCAGTTTGGAAGTCGCCTGAAAAGCCCGTTGATAGAGCAGCATCTTGACCGCTTCTTCGTCTAGATTGACGCCTGAAATCCCGAGATTTTGGGCTTCCAGAGTCTGTTGGAAGTTTCTAAGGCCATCTGTAACGCCCTTTTGGGAATTAATATCTCGAGTCGTGTTGGCGATCATTTCGTCGTAGACCGCGTTGATACTTCGACCACCTAGCAACTCGGTTGGCTTGGAAAAGGCTTCTGCAATTCTTATTGCATTGTCTGCTCCATTGCCGATTCCCTTTAGGCTGGCGGCAAGTTGCGTTGGGTCAGCGATGATATTGGGGCGAACTTCGATCGTCGCGGCTGAGTTGCCACGAAAAAATGTGTTGATGCCGAGCGCCGCCAGTGCCCCGCTCGTGTCGTTTGCAAAACTAAATTGAATCGCTTCCGAGTCGGACTTGATCTCGAATCGACCGTCGTTCGTGATTCTCGCACTGATGCCATCAATCGCGTCAATCGAGGCCGCGAGTTGTTGTGAGGTTGTATCGCTTGGAAGTCCCTGTTGCCGAACAAGTATGTCGACTGACTTCGTTTTGCCAGTCTTGGCATCCTGGACCTGGATGGTGAATGAGCCATTGTCGATGTTCAAACTGGCGTTGGACTGTTCGATTGGCGCGTTGGCATTCTTTAGTACGGTTTCTCCTGTCGCGATCGAAAACCCCTTTTTGCCCTGTCCTTGAGAATGGAGTCGATTGACAACACGAATAACATCCGCAGCAAGTGAGTTCAGCTTGCCCTGAAAGCCAGTCGATGTTGCAGACTTAGCAGATTCGTAAAGCCCCTTGACTTTGCCACCAGTTACATTCAAAGCGACGTCCGTGTCGACCAATCGAATTTCCAGACTAGTGCTCTGTTCGCTTGAATTCAGACTCGCTTTAACTGGGCGAGCGATGCCATTGCTTACCAAATAGTCTCCTCCAACGAAAACGGTAACCGATCCCGCCGAGTCTTCTTTCGCGGTTACATCGACAAACGTTGCCAATTCGTCCAAGGCCTTAAGTCGTTCGTCCCTAAGTCCAACGGCATCGGAATTGGAGAGAGAACCGCCCTCAATTTCAACAATTCGTTGATTCAATTTCGCTATGCTTTCGACGATTCGGTTGATATCAGTGGCCGCGGCAGTAATCTCGGTTTGGTTTCGATTGGCGATATCATCCACGCTCGACGAAAGACTCCTCAACTGTGTCGCCAGCTCTTGTCCCCGTGAAATTGCGAGAGTGCGAATAGAATCGCTTCCCGGTTGGTTGGCAACGTCTTGGAACGCATTGGCAAAGCGACTTAGATTCGACGAAAAGTCTTTGTCCGTAAGTTCATTGACCAAACTCTCAATTTGAGTGTTGGTGCCTTCCAATTGCTGTTGATATGAAAGCTGGCTCTGTGTTTGTCTGAGTCGCTCGATGACAAAATTGTCGAGTTTTTGCTGGATTCCTACGGCCTGAACACCTTGGCCGATGATCAAGTCGCCTGCCTTGTACCCTCTAGCAGGCGCCTGAATCAGCTCTTGGCGAATATAGCCGGGAGTATTGACGTTGGCTATGTTGTTGCCGACAACCTGCAATCCGAGCTGATTGACACGCAACGCATTGGCCGAACCTTGAATTGCACTGAATAAACTCATGCGTGAATTCCTGCCAGCATTATGTTAGCGGCTTTATTTCTATCAAAGGTTTACTCAATCATCGAGTTCACGCAGCTTCGTTTACGAGAAAGCCACCTTCGTGCGAGTGGGATTCATCGGGAGAATAGGTAGCCCTTTCCGTAGTGCCTGTTGCCAAAATCAAGAGCAACTCGGTAACAAATGACTTGGACTGAAAAGCGATAACCCATAGTCCCATGCTCAATTGTTGGATACGGTTTAACTGAAACTCCAAGTTTGCCATTCGATGTGTCCAAAGGGCTGGCCATTTTGAGTCTAACTGAATAGACAAGTCTTTAAGGCTGTGCGCAAAGTAACCTAAACTTGTCGCTTGAAGAAGCAATTTTTCCCGCTCTTCTTTGCAGGTTTGGATCGCTGTGTGAATTTCTTCCCCCACGTCACACAAGTTCGAAATACTGTCATAGTCGCCAACGATGAAGTCGGATTGCACTTGATTGAGAATCGACTCCCAACGGTCTAGAACTTGACTAAACCGATCCAACCATCGACCTGTATCGTTTAAAAGTATGGGAATCATAGTAATTTTTCGAAGCTTAGTTGCAAAAAGCGTTCATCCCCGAATGTGGGGATGAACGCACTTGGAAGATATCGAACGGTACGAACCATATCTAGAACTTGAAAGTTAAGCCAAGGTCAAGACCGTGCAGAAAAAACGTGTTGCTGACAAGTCTCGCACTAGGTGCTGCCATCGGGAACCCGATGTTACCAATGTCAACATTGCGATCGATTTGATCCCCTGCCATGACAACGCTTGGGAACAGGAGCATTGTGTATCCAATCCCTAGTTGCGCCCGTCCAAGTTGATACTTCATCTTTGCACCGGCTTCAGGTAGGAACGTAAATTGATCTCGGCTGATCGTCCCAACGTTGCTACTTTGTGCAAACAAACCGCGGGCTGCCGTGCTGCTTGTCAGATTTGGTGCAACTTCGGTACGTTGACCACTGATAGTAGTCGATTGATGAACATTGCCCAACGCAACTTTACCCATTGCGGAGAACGTAAAGCGACCCTTTGATATCTCATTTAGCAAGCCGATGTGGCCGCCATGAAACTGATTCTTGGTCCCAAAAGTATCTTGAGTGGTGATTACGGTTCCGTTCAGAGTCGCGTTGGTAATACCGTCTGTGTACCGACTGGTAAGGCCAAGCTCGCTGTCCAGTCGAACAAACGTATAACCACCGAGCAAATCCACTCGACTAGAACCTTCTCGGAGCAACAGTGCTCGTCCATACAATTCACCAGCGACCAAATCGGTGTCACTCTTGACTTGAATCGTACCTGTATTTGCACCGTTTACTCCGGCGCTTACGTTTACAAGGAAGGTGTCCGCCGCCCCAATGGATGTATTGAAGAACGGTATGCCTGTCGATGTACCTGGTCCACCACTACCGTTGGTGAAGTTCCGGTTCGAGTTGTCGGTGAGAATTCCCCATCCTCGAGCTCCAACTCCAAAGTTTTGATTGCCATCCGCCCAAACCCCCAGGTTGAGTCTCATACCTACTAGCAATTCGTTGCCTATAGGATTGTTTGGACCGCCGGCTAATGGATTGGTGGGATTCACAGTCGGGTTGTTTCCGCCCACGACAAGTGGTCCGCCGCCCATTCCTTTGGCCCACCACAGGAGGGTTTCACTTTCGAACCAACCTGAGGAGCTATTAGAGACGCCGGAATAGAAGTTAGATCTGCCAGAGGGAGCTGATCCAAATGATGCGACGTATTCGGAAGAGCCAACTGCGGACGAGTCGTCTGAAATGTATGACATTCCATTGTCGGAATGGGCCTCGCCCATCCCGTTGTCTGTGACGACATTCGAACGAAACGCAGCAGGTCGAGCGTCTTGTCCGAGTGCAGCCTCAGTGGCCGATCCCTGTCCGCGACCATCAGCGATGCGACCAACGCTCGAGATGGGGCCTGACGAGGAATTGTATTGCCCCAAGGCATTTACGGAACTACCAGTTCCACAAAGAGAGGCGATGATGAGGGTCAGTCTAATTCGGGTTTTTTTCATTTTTTCTTTCTCGCTAAGCGATGGCTTGCGTACCGTTCGCATAATTGGATCGGTAGGATTCGTCGGAATCTGAGGACAATTGAGAAAGTGTGGCATATTCTTCGCATCCCCCCCAAATTACCCTAGCCGGATCTTTGTTTGTAAAAAAGCTAAACCAAAGAGGTTTGGATCTAATGCAAGTACGAATCCCAGACGGTTTCCGATGCGATGCTTACAATAGAAGCACTGCCATAGACGAAACTAAAAATAATCTCGCCCGGCAGGCGGGACTACGAAACTATCCCGCCCGGCAGGCGGGAGCTACAACCAAAAATCCATGTCTAGTTTGCTTGATCCCGCACCAGACAAACCAACGAAAACAAACATCGCCCAAGCAGGAGGCGATAGAAAACTCCATTTACCTAGCCGGCCGCACGTGTCTGCAGGCTGGTCAATCCCCGGTGTAGCTCAATTCAAAATTAATCAATGGCTGGAGCAAACGCGGGCCGTTAACGCATGGGAAAACCACCGACGTGAGTTGACGGAGCCACAGTTGCGCAAGGAAGCCCTTTCGCTTATCTATCGATCCAAGAGTGGTGAGGCCCTTTCGACGTTGCTCCCTGAAACATACTCGCTAATACGCGAGGCCGGACGGCGAGCACTCAACATGCGCCATTATGATGCGCAAATTCTCGGGGGAATCTGTTTGTTTCATGGATGTATTGCTGAAATGCAAACGGGCGAAGGCAAGACGCTGACCGCCACCTTACCTTTGGCCCTTCATTCATTGCTCGGAAAAGGCGCTCATCTTGCAACCGTAAATGACTACTTGGCCGAACGCGACGCAGACTGGATGAGGCCGCTCTACGACTTGCTTGGCATGCGAGTCGGAACGGTTCTAACGCCGCACGATCAAGACCAGCGCCGAAAAGCCTATGCTGCTGACGTAACCTACGGGACCGCAAAAGAGTTTGGCTTTGATTTTTTGCGTGATCGATTGCTCATGCGTGCTCAAGGACGCGCGGTCGATGACTTTCTCGGGGCCGGATCGCAAGAACGTTGGACTTCAGCGGGTGAGCAACCTGTTCAGCGCGGGATGCATTTCTGTCTAGTGGATGAAGCCGATAGTATCTTGATCGATGAAGCCAGGACGCCATTGATCATTGGGTCGCTCGGAGATGAATCCCGTGAAGTTGTAATCTCAACATTCAAGTGGGCCTCCGAACATGCTCCGTCCTTTATCTTAAAGGAACACTTTACTATCGAGGAGGATACGCGAAAGATTGAGTTGACTTCCAAGGGACGTCAGTTCGTACGATCGATTCCTCGCAGTGACGAGATGCGATTGGCTGCCCTGGTCGATTTGTACGAGTACATCGAACGTGCCGTCAAAGTGCATCGCGACTTTCACTTGGAAAGGCAATACGTTGTCGTCGAAGGCGAAATAGTTATCGTCGATGAATTTACCGGTCGATTGGCAGAAGGACGCAAGTGGCGAGATGGTATCCACCAAGCGATCGAAGCAAAAGAGAAAATAGAAGTGACCGTTCCGACAGGCCAAGCTGCGCGGATCACCGTCCAGGATTTGTTCCTGCGTTATCGATACTTGGCCGGAATGACTGGTACTGCGGCAACCAGCGCGAGGGAGCTTCGCCGTATTTATAAGACACCGGTTGTTCAAGTTCCCACCAATCGACCGCCCAAGCGGCAACGGCTCCCCGATGTGGTCTGTCGAGATATGACTGAAAAGTTTCAAACCATCGTTCAGGAAGTGATCAAGGTCCACGAGCAGGGGCGTCCCGTTTTGATTGGAACTCGATCGATCGACAAATCTGCAATCTTGGCAGATATGCTGCGTAAGGCGAATCTCCAAGTTCAAGTTCTCAACGCTCACGAAATAGAGAGAGAAGCGGAAATTGTTTCGAATGCCGGTCGCTACGGCCAAATCACCGTAGCAACGAACATGGCCGGTCGTGGTACAGATATCAAACTGGAAGATGACGTTCGTGAAATCGGCGGTATGATGGTTATTTGTACCGAGTTTCACGATGCTGCTAGAATTGATCGGCAATTGATCGGGCGCTGTGGCCGACAGGGTGACCCAGGGACTTATAGGCAGTATTTGTCCATGGACGACGATATTCTTAGAAATGGATTAGGGACGAAACCAGCCGAAAGGCTAAAGTCTAAGGCGATGTCGGACGGCTCACACAGCGGTCACTCTGCACAATTTAGGGCGGCTCAACGAAAAGTTGAGAAGAAACACTTCCGAGATCGAATGGCCTTGCTTTACCACGAGAAAGAACGAACTAAGATTCAACGGGAGATGGGACAGGACCCTTATTTAGATACCGCAGAATAAAGCATTCTGCCTA
>JAYTVL010000598.1:0-3266 GCA_043744075.1 Pirellula sp.
CGGGAACGGGCCTGAGGCATGGATACCTGACTGTCTCTTGTTGGCCATCTAAATCGATATGTGAAAACGTGTCGATTCTGATCATACGAAAGTTGCCGATGAGGCGGTGAAGGGCGCTGCTCGCGTCGAACTCTGTTATGTTTTTTCCTAACAATCTGGGAAGTTTGGGTTGTTGTTTTAAATTGCCATGAGCTTGCCGATGGCGGCTCTCTGTGAATTGCAAATTTCAAAGTAGACTCATCTGCATGCCTTCGTCCATCACACGCGTTTTTCTTAGCCATGCAACGCCGGAAGACAACGAGTTCACTCGTTGGCTAGCAGCAAAACTAGCGTCGGTCGGCTACGACGTTTGGTGTGATTTCGATGAGCTGCGGGGTGGCGATTTGTTCTGGGCCAAGATCGAAGCCACCATACGACACGAGGCGGTCAGGCTCATCGCTGTCGTTTCTTCAATTTCGATCAATAAAGAAGGAGTGCAAAATGAGTGGGCGCTAGCAGCGACTATCGAGAAAAGTCGTCCCGGATTCGTCATACCTGTGAGGATTGGCAACTTCGACTTTAGCGAATTGCCGATACTTCTTCACCAAAAGAACGTCATCGACTTCGGACGCGATTGGCATTCGGGTTTGCGGCAAGTAATTGACACTCTGGATCATGCGGGTGTACCGAAGAGCGATAAGCCTAGTGCTGCGCAAGCGTTAACAATTCTTCAACAAGGGCAAAAGTTAGACATTCGCTTCTGCGAACAGGCAGAGCAACTTGATTCAAATTGGATACAGATACTGTCGTTACCGCCCGCTATTGAGGCCAGTAGAATTCTCGACAAACAGCGACAGATTCCGGTCACCGAGCGAAACCGAGTCCGTCCGTGGTTTGAATTGAATGATCGAATTATTGGTTTCGCACGGCATTCCGACACGGTCGACGCCTTCCGAAACCAATTGACCTTACGCCAAGCCGAAGCTTGCTCGACCGAGGATTTCCTCGCTGGACGCGTCACCATCGTGACGCCAATCAGACCACGAGACGCGCACGCGCGAGTCAACTTCTTGTTGCGGCAAGCTTGGGATCTATTTGCGCAGAGTCGAGGGCTGAGTGAATATCTATTGGCGAACAACACCCGCGCCTGGTACGTTCCTTTAAATCTGTTACCGAAGCAAAAAGCAGCCTTTGTAGATGTGGACACCAAGTTGCGTCGCCGCCAGCTTGCTGGAACAAGTCAAAAGAACAAGGTCAATTGGCACTACGGAGTATCGATTTTTCCAGTGTTAGCCTCGCCTCAACGGTTTGAGCTTCATGGTCACATCGTGTTTACTGGTCTGGACGGGAGCTTGGTCGATGTCAAACGAATGCATAGGCTACGTCGAAGTTTTTGCCGGAGCTGGTGGAATGATCGATGGCGTGGATTTTTGCGAGCTTACCTCGCGTTCTTGAGTGATGGCGCGGAAACGATTGAGCTTCCAGTTGGGTCGAGGCGAGTCGTGAGTGTGGTTGCGACCCCCATGCGATTTGTTTCACCAATGGGATTGCTCGATAGTGCGGAAACCGCAGACGATGACGTCGTGGAGCTGGTCGATCCTGAGCCCGAGTTTCAAGATGACGATGACGCTGAGAACGACGAGGGCGAGCCATGAACCAAGTCAATAAGCTGGAGTTCTTGCCTGAACCGGAATTGATTTTTGGCTTTGGCCAATCGACAGCGCATCCCAAAGATGGCTTGACGCTTTACGGGCCACGAAAGACCGGCAACGGCACGCTGCGAATTGGCGTCATAGGTACGGTGGAGGGTCAGCGCCGATACGCCACTTGGGTAGCGCAGATTTCACGATCAATATCGGCAAAGAAATCCGACGACCCTAACCACACCGCGTTCCCAGGTTTTGAGGCTGTCTTTGGTGTGCAATGGCCGTCGAAACCGGTAGCCGCATTGAGTGTCGATCTGGACGCATTAAGCCATGCGATGCATGTTGAAGACAGACATCAGGCCATCCACAAGTCGGTCGGCCTATATGCAAATGCGATTGAAAGCTACGCTAGAAGCGAAAGTGAAACCGCGATTGATCTCTGGGTAGTGGTCGTCCCGGAGTTTGTGTATTCGCTTGGACGTCCGAAGTCCAAGGTCTTAAAGGCAGAGCGGCAACAGGCTGAGTTGCTTATGAACAAGAAGACTGCAACGCGTATTCTGAAGGGCGGTTCACTGTTTGCAGAAGACAGCCAAGCGGCAGAGATTTACCTGTACGAGCTGAATTTCCACAATCAGCTCAAAGCGCGATTGCTCATGCTGGGTGCCCCAATCCAAGTGATCCGTGAAACAACGCTCACGCCAAACGAATTTCAAAAACTGAATGGCATGCCGCAACGTCCTATTCAGGATGCTGCAACACTCGCGTGGAATCTGACCACGACCGCGTACTTCAAGGCGTGTGGCCAGCCATGGCAACTAGCGGCTCCGAGACCGGGAGTTTGCTACGTCGGCATCGTGTTCAAGCGCGATGAATTTGCAGCTGGCGAAGCAAATGCATGTTGTGGCGCGCAAATGTTTTTGGATTCAGGCGATGGCGTAGTCTTTAAGGGCGCGGCGGGGCCTTGGTACTCGCAAGACCGAAAGACTTTTCAATTGAGCATGGAGAAGGCGCGAGAGCTTATGGCTGTCGTGGTGGAAGCGTATCGAAAAACGCATGGTAGAAACGCGCCGACTGAGCTATTCATTCACGGAAAAACCTACTTTACTCACGATGAGTGGGAGGGGTTTTCAATAGCCGCGCCGCCGGAAACCAAAGTTGTTTGCGTTCGGATCAAACCAACACAAAGCTTGAAGCTTTTTAGACTCGGCGTGACGAACGTACCGAGGGGACTATTGTGGATTGCTAACGAGCGCCGCGCGTTTTTGTGGACGAAAGGTTACATCCCCAGATTGCAAACGTATCCTGGGAGAGAAGTCCCGAACCCAATCGCGATTGATATCGCGCAAGGTGTCGCAGATATCCGTGTTGTGGCTGCTGACATCATGGCGCTAACAAAGCTCAATTACAACGCGTGCATTTACAGTGACGGCCTTCCCGTCACACTGCGTTTCGCGGATGCGATTGGCGAGATATTGACGGCTGGCCCCGTGGCGACGGACTTGCCGCCGCTACCGTTCCGCTACTACATTTAGCTTGACGCGCAGGCTCTATGCGCCATAAGCCGATTGATGTGGCGACCATCGATTTTTCAAGCGCCCAAGGCCGCCTCTAGTTAACGTGGCAACGAGGACTGCATAGGTC
>JAYTVL010000599.1:0-11201 GCA_043744075.1 Pirellula sp.
GGCTTCGATCATAAGTCGGGCTTAACCGGACGCTAGCGCGTTCCGGCTGATTAGCCGAAGGGCGCTAGCCCACGGTTTGCGGCCCATGTTGTGATCGACGCTAAAAAACCAAGAAGTGCATGTGTCGAAAACTCGGAAGAGTATTATTACTCTTGTGGATTTGCGGTTTCTGTTCTGGTCGGGGAAGTTAGGCAAGATTTGCCATGCAGGCAATTAAGTAGTAAGTCTTGAAAGATGTTTACCGATAAACTCTGCTAAGTCGAAAACGGATTGCGACTTGGGTTTGCTGCCGCTCTACCAGTGGTTGCTGCATTATCAAACTAGGGATTACGCGATGGATCGCATTCAAAATATGTTCTCAGGCTCACGACTTGCCATTGTATATTTACTTGGCACATCGATAGGTTGCGTGGCAAACCCTGTGCCGATCCCAACCTTCTGGGACAAGCTCGGAATACCACAGGCGACTGCAATCCTTCGGGACTCGACTATCAATCGGGGCGGTAGATTTCCTGGTCTTGAAAAGAAGCCACCGTTGTTAAAAATAGCGGATCCAGCCAATCTCAAGCCAGAGAAACCGGAGATGATTCAGGTTGCCGCTAAGATCAAGACTGAGCAAGACCAGAAAAAACAAAAAATCAAAGCTATCAAATTCTTGGCTGACGTAAACTGCGGTTGTTACAACAAGGATGACGCGGTTGCAAAGGCCTTCCTAGCTGCGTTGGATGATTGCGATCCAGATGTTCGCACCGCCGCTATCGAGGGGCTATGCAAAGCGGCAGGGAGTTGCTCAAAATGCAAGACCGGTTGCGAAACGACGTGTTGCACTGAAGACATCTACAAAAAATTGCAGGATATAGCAACCGGTGTCGATGCCAAGGGTTGCTTCAAAGAACCTGTTAAGGAAATAAGAACTGCTGCGGCAGGTCTGATGCGAGCATGCGGTTGTCCAACACCTAAACCACTAGAGGAACTTCCAGCTCCTGCTCCGAGTGAAATCGAGGAACTGACGACTCCCGACCCACTTAAGGATGGGCCTGAAGGCGACGCGGTCAAAAAGAAGCAAGGTACGGAGAGTGATGCGATCAAACCATCTAAACCAGGCAAGGATGGTGACGTGTCTAGAGCTGGGAAGACATCGGCAAAAGGAGTTTCCTACAAAGTTCGAGGAGCAGAATTCATTGAAGGGGGTGAGCCCGTTTTTGTATCCATTCGCGGTTCGTCCTCAAAACGTGGCGATGATATTTCTAACCCAGACCAATTGATTACAGCTAGAGTTGTCAACATGAGTAAGCGACTTGGTGAAGTCCTGGTTGAACTGCCAGAGGTTTATCAGATGTCTGTCGGTTGGACGATGGTAGTTGTGGATGCAAAAGGCAAACATCAAGTTGGTAGAATAACCGATGCGAGCGGTCGCCGAATTCTGCTCTCGCTTGAAACCGAAGTAGCGATCAATCCTGAGGTTGGACGCGATGTCCGAATCGGACTCGTAAAAATGTAGCCGCTAGTAAAAGTCTACGTAAAGTTTGGAAAATGAAAGCGAGAGGGTAACGTGAGTTACCCTTTTTGCATTGATTCTACAAAAAACCAAGTTACGCGGTAGCGTCGGTCCAGAACAAAAAGACGGAAAAGTTGACGCCCAGGAAACCTGACGATCCGCAGCACAAGGCCAGACTTGCAATTTGCAAAGGGCACTCAATTGGCATTTTTCACTCCGCAAATAGGTAGGAAAATGGAGGTAAGAAAATATAGAACAAACTGCGATTATTTTCCTACCTCCATTTTCCTACCCTTTTTTTAAAGTGCGGCAGCAGCAGCAACTTTGCCGGTTAGATTGTGCGCTTGGGCATTGTGTTCTGATTCTTCGCGTTACAATAAGTGCTTACTCGAATGTGTCATTTCACTAGGTGGGACCATAAAGATGTCAGATTGGCGAGGTGGCGACAAGGATGATAAGCGTCGCAGGGACAATAAGCCTAAATCGAAACCCCTTCCAGTCATATTGCCAAAGCAGGCTGCTCCCTCCAGTGGAACAAGGCCCATCAACAAGGACTGGCGAGGCAATACCAAGAGCAGCAGCAGCGTTCCTGCCGAGGGTGAACGTACCTGGACTGGGGCAAAACGCGAAAAGGCCGCGTCAACATCTGGCCTGAAAAAATCCATTCTAGTTGGCTTGCTAGGCCTCGCGATTTCTTCGTTGTTCATTGCGTTCGTATTGCCACTGTTCTTACGTAACCCGGAACTCCCTGTTGTCATCAGTATTACTGGTACGCACGCCTCGGACGACATCGGGGAGAATCCGTTTGGACAGCAGACCATCAAACAGCTCCAAGACGCGAAGCCACCTTCGCTCAACATCATTTCTTCGACCGAGGCAAGCGATCAATTCTTAAGAGAAGTAAAGGCAAACGAAGAATGGGCGAAGAATTTCAATGGAACAACGAGACTTGCTAGTTCGGGAAAAATCACGGGTGCCGGACCGGGCAAGAACGTCATAGTTTATTTTGTTAGTTGCTTTGTTGCGAGAGCGGACTCAAACGGTAAGCAAACCGACGAGTGGGTATTGCTTTCCCGCGATGACGACCCGTATTGGCAGCCTTCGAAAAATAGCGACGCCCCATTACCGATTTCACAATTCTTAGAGCGAATTGCAAAGCAAACGTCGGTGGGTAGTTATGCATGGATTGTCCTTGACGTGAAGCCGCCAACAGTGGTGACTAATTTGGGAGACCTGGAGTTTTCCGTAGAAGCCTTCGAGGGGCCGTTTCGGTCTCTGGATAAGCAATTGCAAGACCGACTGATTCTCAGTTTGCCATGCGACCAATCGCAGGAAAGCTGGATGGCACCCGAGTTTTCCAGTTCGGTCTTCGCTCATTTCTTTTGGCAAGGAATTGCGTCTGGCTTCGAAACAGAAAGAGGTATCGTCACGCTTAAGGATTTTGAGCCGAAACTAATTCAAAAAGTACAGGAATGGGTGGCGCTCAATCGGTTCGCACGCCAAACTCCAATATTTCTTATGTCGGAGGCAACCGAAAAATCAAAAAAGGATATTAAGCTTTTGGATATGGCAGGCAAGCCTTACGGCATGCCGCCGTCAGCAACGAGAAAAGAAGATGTCGGGAGTAAGTTCCGCGAACTGGACGAACTCTGGAAGCGGTTTTACCAACTGCGGAATTGCATGCGATGGGAGCCAATGAGGTATGCCAAGATTGAATCGCAATTAATTCAAATGGAGGAGCTCGGTGAGTGCAACGCGCAAAATAAATGGGAAGACTTCAGGAAAAGAGTTGATTCAGATATCAAGAATCTTGAACGAGACACTAAATTCAAACGGAGTGTAAGTTTAATCGAATCGAGACAGCACAGCTTAGTTCGACCCGGCGTATTTGACACTGACGTTTTGGAAGACCGTAAGTCTCGGGCGACACCATGGATCGTCAATCCAACTGATACCAACTCCAAGCCGAAAGAGCCGGATCCACGCAGTGCGACCCCACGTGACGTTCGGTGTTTGCAGGTATGGAATTTCTTGGAAAGCGAAGCCAAAAGTGGCAACGCCGGAGTTTGGGAAAAGACTCTTAGAAAAACGCATTTGTCGCAATGCCTTGTTTATTGTGATCTCCAAAAAGAGCAGGGCCGAAACGAATGGCTTGAAATTCAAGTCTTAAGAATCGTTTTGGATGCGATGAAATCGGAGGACGACAGTAGTAAGTCGTGCGAGGCGATCGCTAGAACGATTGGGACATTTTCGGATTTGAGCGAAATCGCCTTTGATCCAATTGCCGAATTGAGCAGGTGGACCAAGAACCAACTGATCGATTTAGACAAACAATTCTTGAAAGCCTTTGATCTGCTGGTCGCTAATCAGTTCGACCAGTGCATTCAGGAGCTGAAGAAGATGCAAAACGGTATCACCAAGTTGAAAGTAGACTTCGATACTTGGAAAGAGGCGATGGCGACTCGCGACGAAGTCCTGTGGATTACACCTCATTTTCTTGCAGCTTTGATGAGAGATTATAGGTATTCACCAAAACCGCAAGAGATCCTTCAGGCCACCCGTGAGCTTCGAACAGTGCTAAATGATGCAGTGCTCATTCGAGACTCACTTGAGGATGCGGATCGTCCTGTCAATTCCCTTTCATCGAGGCCGAGTATTACAAGACAGGAATTGGACAAGCTAAAAGCGAAACTGAATCAAGAGTTCGTCGAGCTTGCCAATCAGACCGTGGGTGACGCGGAGACTATTCCACGTATTCGAATGGCTCTGCGCTGGCCATTGTTGCCATTCGAACTACGGGAAAAATTCCATGCACAATTAACGAAGCTCTACTTTGTAGTTAGAAGCGCAGGAGTCGGGGTTTCGGATGTTAAGTTTCGGTCTCCATCGTTGGTAGCAACCGAGTTCTGTAAGGGTTTGGATGATCGCAAAGGAAAGAGTTTTTACCAAAGTATTTCTTCGAATGATCCCCGCTTGTCAAGTTTGGAGATGATTTCGAAAGACGCATCAAAAGAGCTGTCGTCCGAACCTAGTAAAATTGTGCCTGCCATTTACGGTGTAAGCTATTTGACACGAATGATCTCGAACTCATTTGGACAACGGGCCGCAGCATCGCGTCCTCGAGACGAGGATTGGCGATGGCCGTGGAATTCTGCAACTCAGTTCAATCAAATCAATACGGCCTACTACAACCAATTGCAATCGGAGCGACTCTGCTTAGCACGCTGGGGTGATGGAAACTTAGGTACAGCCCAACCACTCGGTTTACTTTATTTTGAGCGGTTGGAAAAGGAGTTCGAGCTCTCAAGTCAATTGCTAAGGAATTATGACCAAGCCAATCCAATTTCGAGAAAGCTGGAAATGGCTCATGCCGAGTACAAGAAGAATTCAGTCGAGGAAGTCAAGCAAATTGGCGTTACGATTCCAGCACTCGAGCAGGGCATAGAATCATCTGTTCCAGTCTCGCTTGAAAGTAAAGTGTGGGAAGCAATCGCCACTCTTTCTGTCCATCGAGATGAGAAAATGGACCGCCTCTCGTTTTCCAACAGAACGAAGAATCGATCCGCATCCGTTCAAATGGATGGAACGGACAAGAACGTAAACGTAATCATGGATTCCAGCCTTTTCGCCATCGGAGACAAGTTGCGTATATCCGTTCGTGGAAACTATCGGGAAAGCCCAGTTGTTGCAAAAGACGACACCAATAGTTACTCGATTCGATTCCAACGTCCTACCAATAAACCATCGACGATACTTGTTAAAGCCAAATCGGACCCCATCACTTTGTGGGTTTTATTGGATTGCTCAGGATCGATGACATTCAATAACATTCACGAAAAAGCAAGGGGAGCCGCCACCAACCTTCTTAAGCATATTCAAGAACTGAACGAGAGTGGCGAGTGTCCTATCAACGTGGGTTTAATTGTCTTCGGTAGACAGCCAGATGACAACGTCCCATCTGAGTTGACTCAATGCCGGATCGGGAATCAGATTTTCAAGTCTCGAATAAAAACCGGTTCAGAAATTAGTGATCTTATTACGCTGGTTCAAAATCCGTGGGTTGAGCCTTCGGGCTGTACGCCTCTCTATGATGCTATCTACACAGCATGTGAAGGTGTGAAAGCGGACGGACGAAATTGGATCGTAGTGATTAGCGACGGCAGTAACGACGTCAACTTGTTACCAGCTGGCGAAAAGGAAATTAACAAGTATTACATTACGAATGGCGGGAACAAGAACAGCAATCAACTCAAGAAAAAGCTTATAGATTCCAGATCAACTCTCTTTGTAGGCCAATACGACAACGAGAGATTTTATAAGGAAGCGGTAGGACAAGATGGCACGCTTCTTTATAAGAATGCCGAAAAAAGCACCGAGATTGCAGAGGCTAATAAGGATTTACGGAAATTGATGGAAGAGATTGCTTTACAAAAACTTGGACAAGCCAACTCCCAACTGTTCTACAAAGATTTTGAAAGGCTAGAAGCCGACTTGATTGATAAATTACCTTACTCAACAGTGACTGTGGAATCCAATGGCCAGACGATAGAGGGCAGATTCGGAAAAAACATCGAACTTCAAGTCAAGGAACCGATCGACGCGACCGTGAAGATCCAGAGCTTTTTTGGACAGACAGCTAGTACCAAGATTTCGCTTGTGGGGGGTGAGGGACTGAAGTTCATCTACTCCGATATTGCAGGACTGGATTGCATCAAATTCAATGACGACAGTAAAACCCCCGGACGCGGGACTGATTTTTCTCAAATGCAAAGTGGCATGGAAAACAGATTGCGTGTTTTCGCCAAGTGCACACCGCATAGTGATAGCTCGATGTATCAATTGGCATTGCAGGTCGCGATCCGAGGAACAGCGGCCGAAAATATCGAGCAGAAACTCTTTACACGACGTCCGGAGTTTGTCCTTGCAGCAATCAAAACCGCCGGTGGCGGTCCGGAGACGTCCACTCTGATCTCGGACAGTGGATTTCTCCCGATGACTCACTATCCAATTTTGCTGTTCCCGAATATCCCATGGAAACAAGATGATAAATGGTTATCGGAGCAAATCGATGTCGATGTATGGATGGCAAATGAATTGCCCGAAAAGGCTAAAAAAATCAGCTTGAAGAGCCGCGATCAGCAAGAGCTATTCGACAAGATTATTTCCTGCAAGCGTACCGGTAACGACGTTACGGTGAAAATCCAGTCGCGGAATGCGGATCGATTCTTCGTCATCTGCAATTCTGCCAAAGCCTCCACGAGAACAATAGTTGAAGGCAAAGAAACAGAAGCAAAATTCGAATTGCAGGAAGGTGACGAAAAACCAGTGGAACTTGTCGTCATAAAGGAAAGTGACCTCAAACAATCCGTTCAGCAAGGGAACGTCAAACACTACTGGTTTTATGACATGAAATTCCTCAAAAGGTAATCCATTCGTGAAACGGTGACGCCAGCCAAATGGCAGCCCACTTTGTAAATTCTGAGCCTCAATGCGCTAGCATGAGGGCCGGATTCGCAAGCGATTCCTAGCCTGCCTGCTTGCCCGCACGCTAGCGCGTTGCGGCTCAAAGTGAGTGCCACTGGGCTTTTACGCCAGCGGGACGGCAACTGACAGCTACATCAATCTCCACAACGAATCCCCACTGAAATACGACGGAAGACCGATTTGACGGCGATCAGCGAGAAGTGTCATTTTATTGGTTCAATCGTGGCAGTTGGATTAAACTATACAGCCGGTAGGATATCGGAAAGTGTACCTTCGTTCAGGACGAATTCCGATAAGCTAAAAAGCCGTGTGGTCTGAGTTGCAACGCTCTGGAATAATTTGCATTTGGAAAGGTCGAGAGGATTCGAAATGAACATGTCGAGATTGGGTTTTGTTTACAGTGGTGTTCTTTCTGCTTTTGCATGGGGTGCTACTGCCTCGGATACGTTTGCACAAGGATGTGCATGCGGCGGAAATGCCGGCCAAGGAGTTGTCTACGAATCGTCTGCAGGTGCGATGAGCGAAGCAGATGCGCTGCTACAGGAGACCGACAATCCTGCAGAGATTTTTAATTTGACTGTCGTTGTACAGGACAAAGCAATTGTCATCGTAAACGGTGAACCGACCTTTACGACGGGAACCGTGCGAAATTACATCGTGCGCGGGCTTAAGCCTGGCAAGTCTTACAAATTTTCTGTTGTAGGGCTCTTCAAGAACCCAACGGGCGCCGAATACAAAGCCACAGAAGAATTTACAATCAAAGCGGGAGAATCGAAGCAAGTCGTTTTGAATCTGCGACGAATAAACCGAACTCCTCCCCCGCCCGCCCCACCTGTAGTGCCACCACCAGTAGCGCCTGCCGCTGCAAAGTAGCCAAAGGTGCAGCCTTAAGTAGCAGGCACGCACTGGGCTGTGATTTTATGGTACCCGTCACGCTCCGTGTGACGTCCGCAGTTCAAAAACCTCTGGTTTTTGAGGCAACGTCACACGGAGTGTGACGGGTACTTTTGTTCGGATTCAAAAAAATCACAGCCACACCGTGTGCGGTCCTCTCTTGCAACTGATATATCGGTGCTGCGGCACTTGGAAAGTGCCTGCTACTCTAGGATGCGAGCCACGTTGGGCTAGCTAGCGCTGTCCGGAAATTGCTTTACCCAGCCCGTCGAGCCGGAACGATTGTCTTACGGATATAACGAACTAGACTTTCAATGGCCGTTCTGGATTCCAATTGAAAGAACGTCGTAGAAACAGCTCCTTTTATCTTCGTTGAGACGTTTTGTTCTGCGACCAACGTGACTTGGTAATGGGGGATTTCTGGCTGTAGCAGGCCCTTTTCGTTCCTCAACGAGACGAGCATTGGGTCACCCACTAGTTCTTGTGGTAGTTCAACTATCGAATCTGGTGAAATGCGTTGAACAATGCAGCGAACGGAATTGCTTACATTGGAATCGAGCACGCATTCTGCTTTCATTCCGATACGAATCGACTTGATGTCAGTTTCAGAGACCAGAGTTTGAAAAACTATCTTGCGCTTGGGTGTAGTCCAGCCTAATAGGGCGCCTCTCTCCACCAAGCAACCCAAATTGCTCGGATGTGTTGGATGCTTGGCGAGTCTGAGATCGATTGGGGATACAATCGACGGGCGAGTTACGAGAGATGATGGGACAAAAAAACCGTCGGCGGGCGCTCGCAGCACGAGTGACTCTAACTCTGGAATTAATAGCTCTCGTTTCGACATGAATTCCCGCAAAATCTCAAGCTGTGATGGTAGCTCATAGGCCGCGGAAGAATCGTTGACGACATTTTTCCTAAGCAAGTCGCATTTTGTTCGGAGAATGGCAATTTCGTTTTCAACACTTCGAAGCTCAGATTCTTTTTCCGGACAGTCTAGCTCTAATACGGCCTCCCCCTTGTCGAAGTTTTCGTCAAGGTTTTTGACGAATCGAATTGTGGCGGACTGCGGAGCGTACAAAGGCGATTTGTCGTCGAAGTCCAACAATCCCCTTGCACGAATATAGTTTGGTATCGGAAACGTCGCCGCAAGGAAAACTCCCAACGCAAGCACCGCAAAGAAAATGAAGAATCGCATGATCTTTATGGGGTGAGGGGTAAAAAACTCAGCAAAAAGGCTAACAAGGAATTTTATGGAAACGACGATGATGCCAGCAGAGATTGTTGCCAACACGAAGATTGCGAAAAGCCCTAGACCCAATGGAACAAACGCAATCCAAACCAGCATGACCAGAAGAAACAGCACAAGTATTCGGTAGATTGACGAAACGATTGAAAAACATGCGAGAGCCAATACACTTCGATCAAAGTCGGCTGGATTTGGTCTTCGACCTCCAAGCAAGTAGACAAAAACTTGCCACAATGCTGATGACCCCTGTTGTGCTAGATTCGGTACACCCCATAAATCCGACATAACAAAATAACCGTCATACTTGAAGCACGGATTCCCATTCACGAGAATGGTGCCGAGTGAACACATCAACATGGTGCTGGCTGCAAGTGTATGCTCAAGCCCATCTCTGGTACTCAACCATACGACGGCAGCGACGCATGAGATGATTAGCTCGACATAGATTCCTGCGGCTGCAACGGCAGAGCGTTGCCACTTGGACGGCAGTTTCCAACAATCGGTTGTATCGCAATATAGACAGGGAGTAAAGAACAACAGCAGTACACCAATCTCTTTGCAATCCGCTCCCCACCGGGCGCAGGCAAGCACATGCCCAAGTTCATGTAGCGACTTGATGAGCAGATAAAGTACGACGATGAGCAACATTCGATCTCCCTGCATTCGGCGGACGTCGAAAATTAGCCGTCCGGGATCGGCCAAAACAGATCCTAAGACCAAGAATCCGCAGATCCATAATGAGACAAGCAACAGGGAGGCCGTAATCGGATGAAAGACTATCTTAGCAAGACATCGAGACGGCAGCGAATACCCAGATGGTTTCCAAATCGGTATGCGTATCGACAGCGGACTGATCACCATTTGCCTCAAAATACCTGTTAGATTTTGAGGCGAGTCGAATTGATTTCCTTGGTAGAGCTGCAAGCTATCTGGAAGCAGTAGGTATGATCTGCTTAACCTGCTGATGAGAAATTGAAGCCATTGAATGGAAACCGATTTGTTCGGAAAGCTTTTCTGTAGACGAGCCGTGATTTCAGTAGGTGACCATTCGCCGTTTAGAAGCTTGGCTGCACTATGCTCTATTTCGTTGAAGTAGTAAAAGAACCCACTAATTGGATCTCTCGCGACCCAACGTGTTCCGTTTTCGTACGATACCCATTCGACGTCCGGCCGAAAACGAATGTTGTGGCCCTCTGCATTCACCCGATTCACCCGATCCAAATTGCTCATGGCAAACGATCGATAATGGTCGTTGGTCGAATGCCTGGCCTTAATTTGCCGTTTTTATTGTCCACTTCCAAAAAAACTCTGACTTGAGAGTTCAGTGGATTGGCTTCTGGACTAATAAACACTAGTTGCGCGGACGTCTTAATAAGTGGAACAGTGCCTTCGATCAAAACACGGGCTGTTGTTCCAACCAACTCAGGCAAAGCATCTATAGCGTTGATAAATCCTTCGATTCGAAGTTTGTCGATTTGCACGACTTTGACAACGACTGTACCTGGCTCCACCCACTCGCCAATTCGTTTTTCGATCGCGACGATGACGCCGTCGCATGGAGCAACAATACGATGTCTTTGCGAAAGCTCTATGCTCTGCTTGTACTCCATTTCGGCCACGGCAACGTCTAAAGCAGCCATGGCTTGCTGGTGAACCGCTCGCTCAGTTTCGAGGCCAGCTCGGTCAAACAGCAACCTTAAGCGATCCACTTCATTAATCGGATACACATCTTTAATTTGTTGATTCGCCTCGACAGCACGTTGGTATTCGTTTTCCGCCACGGCGCGGTTTTTTTCTGCCATCCTTCTATCAATGTCGCTTTTTTGTTTTTTTTCAGCAATCGTAATCGATAGCTTGGACTTCTCCATTTGAAGACGCACAGCGGTATCGCGGACTCGTCCGATTTCTTGGTTGAGCTTTACTTTGGCCCCTTCTTTAACGTTGAGCACTTGCACCATACCTGATACCTGCGCCGCAACAGACGTCGACTCGATGGTTTTTAATATTGCTCCTTCGACGTACAACCCTTTCTCAATCTTTTCGTCCTTTGGTTCTAGTGCGTCCTGCGACTGCGCCATC
>JAYTVL010000600.1:0-3259 GCA_043744075.1 Pirellula sp.
AAAGCATTGGCCATATATGGTGATCGAACCAACTTCATAGACTCATTTTTCCTAGCAGCTTGAAAACTTAAATGCCATCGCTCAGCCGGTTGCACCCAACTGAAATAAGAAAAATGATTGTGCTCCTTGGTTCAACGGGATTTGTCGGACAAAAGTTTGCTCTTGAGTTGAACAAGTACGGACTGGCGTGGAAAGCGATTCGATCCGGCCAAGTTAATTTGACGGATTACCAGTCTCTAACACGCGCAATCCAGGCTACAAATGGAGATTTCCTAATCAATTGTGCAGGCTTTACAGGCCAACCGAATGTTGACGCTTGCGAACTACACAAAGTCGAATGTCTAGCTGGAAATGCAGTTATTCCAGGAGTAATTGCTGAGGCGTGTAGACGTCTAGACATGCCATGGGGACAGATTTCGTCAGGTTGCATCTTTACTGGACGCAGAAGCGATGGGCTTGGATTTACCGAACTTGACGAACCAAATTTTACATTTCGCCAGAACAACTGCAGTTTCTACTCTGGAACCAAGGCTCTTGGCGAAGAAATACTGGCCAGTGAATCGAATTGCTACATCTGGAGAATGAGAATCCCCTTCGATCGGTATTGCCACCCTCGAAACTATTTGCAAAAACTGATCTTGTATGATCGATTACTTGAGGCAGAGAACTCCCTTTCAAACCTTGACGAGAACGAAGAAGCATTCATGACGCACGTAGCGAAAACCCCCCGTTCAAGTTGCGTTTTGGATTCAAGCAAGGCTATTCAAGCGGGACTAAATCTGACGCCTGTATTGCAAGCAATTGAACACTGTTTGGCGAATTGGGTGAGTGGCCCAAATTGACTTCCTGCCTGCTTCCAATAGTCTTCGGTCATCGTCGCTGACCGGCAACACAGAGAAGCGAATTGAGCTGTTACGGACCCCGCTTTGATCGTAGAACGCGCCTCTTTTGGGCTGAATTGTTGTCGCAGTTTAAATTCGTTAGTGCACCGAGAATCCACTCGGCCAGCAAGATCGAATCAGGGCGTAGACCACCTCTCCCGAGTTTTCAACAATTCGGTCAACTCCCCACAAAAGAGCCCGAAATCACTACAGCTTCAATTCGGTCAGAAATGCGACCACAATTCGGCCCGTAACACTTCAAGACAGGGCAACTCGCGCTAGCACTCAACCCGGAAAACTGCGTACCAGCGAGACTGCACCCCCCCTTCATCCCTGTTCGCTGTTTCGGGAAATGAATGTAACGAATCTATCCAAACCAATCATCAGGCATATGAAGACAACTGCATGACACGTCGTGAACTTCGTAGTGTTTACAAAGCAGAAGAGGCATATAAGAGATACGACAAACACGATTGTGCTCCGAAAAATGGAAGTTGTCACTCTTGTTTCGCTTTCTATGGGTTCGAACACAAACTCGGACACGAAGCTATGCAAGCTATTCCACCCACCAATCCCCCAAGGATGACAATCCGCTAGGATCCAATCCAACCAACGACTGCGACCTTAAAAACTCATACAAATTGTAGCGGCTCCCATCGAAGCCTATCGGGTCTCTGGTGAGCCACCTCCCTAATGAAGGTTTATACGTCCTGGCTCGAATGTAAATGTCGTTGGTCTCGGAATCGGTATAGTGGCGCACACATGGGGACACACATGGGGAGGGGACACACATGGGGATGGGGACACACATGGTGGGGACACACATGGGGACACAGCTCATTGTAGCGGTGGCAAGCTCGCATGGGGAGCCATTCGGGCCGATTCGGAACTTTCTATCGATTTGTGGTCGATTTCACTTTCCATCGACCATTTCTGCGCGGACACTTACACAGTTGTTGCTAAATACGTTTTTCGTTCAGCCAAGATTTCGTTCAGCCAAGAATTGCTGCTATGAGGTTATCGCCGTCTCTCGATTGAGACGCTTGAGATAAAATCGACGCTTGGATTTCAAGCTTCGCATTTCATAGATGCCTTTCGGCGTTCCAGCCACCGAACTGAACAACCTTCCGAAGTCCTTGGCCAATAACTTCCAATAACCAACGTCCAAATTCAATCGTTCGAAGATAGGGGCGATGTCCGGTGGCGTTGAGCCTGATTTGTCCGCTCGAACTATCCTTGCTGTTGCGTCCAACAATTCAAGGTAATCCGGAAGGCAAATCGTTAGGAATCCCTTTTTGCTACACCGAGTTCCAGCAGTGCTTGCACAGGGTCCAATCGGATCATTCTGCTCATCTATCGTGAGTGGTGCCATGAACGAATCAGTCGTATTCGACCGATCGACTGTAGACGCATTCATGGTTTCATTCGAAGTCATCGCCTGAATCCTGCGTTGAACAGATGTGTAATCGCTTTCCTCAAGCGTTTCTGCAATTGCTGCGCGAATTGGATTGAGATCGACATAAGCAGCACATGCCAACAAAGTTGCTTCATCGAGAATTCGGACCGCCTTGTAGCGTCCTTGAAAAAATTTGCCAACTTCCTGATCTTCGCGGTTTGCACGCGTACCGATGTTTTGACATAGCAGCCGCATCCACCAAGAGACATGACTGAGGCGTGTGCGAATTTCCTTAAGTTTGTCAGGATCGTTTCGAATCGAATTAAGTTCAAATTCATTTGGTTCTTCAGCCGATCCGTCTTCCTTCCTGCGAATCGGACATAGCGTAAGCCAACGGCGAGCGACTTCGGAGTCATCCCAGGTTGCAACAACATCGGGTCTTGACCTCAAAATCAAATGAAAGTGATTGGACATAATCGCGAAAGCGAGCAAATCGATACCGAAGTTCGCTGCCAGCAAACGCAATTGATCTTCGATCCAGATTTTGCGATGGTCGAAGTTTTTTCCAGAGACGGAGTCAAATCCCAGTAAAAAGCATCGTCTGGTCACACGAGCCATGACGTGCAGGACAGCAACTTCGTTCGGATCGAACACTTCAGCACGAGCAAGTCGAGCCATGTCAAACCTCCGTTGGCGGATAAAGCAAGCAATTGAATAAATCGAGAATAGAGCCGAAATAGTAGAATCAGTCAATACTACCCCCTAGGAAAAGTTGAGTGTCCCCTATTTCCCCCTCAACTTACAAACCAGTAGACAGCAGGTCTGGCGTTCTGCACCTTGATCTCGATCCGAAGCTAAGCAGCGTTGACACGATCCAATCCGACTTGCACATCGAGATGCAACTCCCAGGAGTACCGAATAGCGTTGATTCAATTGCTTTGCATTTTACCCATCGAACCACGGTCATACCCAAGACACCCAT
>JAYTVL010000601.1:0-11195 GCA_043744075.1 Pirellula sp.
TCGATCATAAGTCGGGCTGAACCGGACGCTAGCGCGTTCCGGCTGATTAGCCGAAGGGCGCTAGCCCACGGTTTGCGGCCCATGTTGTGATAGACGCCGACTGCGCTAGCCTCGGTTTGCGTGGTGAAAGCCGCCCATTACAACTCCGTAATCTCCTTGAAATCGTCCTTGCAGGCCAATTAAGGAAGTTCGATGGCCTTTAAATGGGTGATTTTTTGGAAAAAAATGGCTAAAGTCGGTGAGTTAGAGTGTTTTGCGGTACTCAACTCGCAAAGCTTTTGACAGAATAGTTGTATGAGTCGAGTCAGGTTACTCGATACTATCGTTACAGATTCACAACGACGTCCGGTAATTCCTGCTTGCGAGAGCAGACGGCGCGTCCGTTTGCTGTCATTTGTTTTCGGTGAAAAACCATCGTTGCCAGATGACAAAATACTTATAACCTTTCCGAGAGCCACAATCAGATGTCAACCGAAGCCCCTTCGACTTCGCATGGTAAAACAGTTAAGACCGTCAGTGGTATCACTGTGCGCCTATGCGGCGACTCGGGTGACGGGATGCAGTTGTTAGGCACTCAATTGACGAACACATCTGCGTTGGCGGGCAACGATATTGCCACCTTCCCAGATTTCCCCGCCGAAATCCGTGCTCCACGTGGTACGCGGGCAGGCGTTTCAGGTTTCCAAGTTCAATTTGCGTCGCACGAGGTGCATACGCCAGGCGATACGCTTGATGCGTTAGTGGCAATGAATCCCGCTGCACTTGTAACCAATATCGCCGATCTTCCCAAAGGTGGCATGTTGATTGTTAACGAAGACAGCTTTGAGGACAAAGATCTGAAGCTGGCCAAACTCAAAGTAAATCCATTGGAAGAGCCCGCCATTGAAAACTATAGGCTCGTCAAAGTTCCGATCACTCGTTTGACTAAACAAGCCGTGGCAGAACTTGGGCTGAGCGTCAAGGAGGCGGACCGCTGCAAAAACTTCTTTGCGATGGGGTTGGTCTATTGGTTATACGGACGCAACATGGACGCAACGCTTCGCTATATCAACGGCAAATTTGGTGACGGAACCTCCGCGATCGCGAAAGCTAACGAAAAAGCCCTGAGAGCAGGCTGGGCCTACGGCGAAACGATCGAAGCATTTGGCTACAGCTACAATATCGAACCAGCCAAATTAGTTCCAGGAACCTATCGAAACATCATTGGCAATCAGGCCCTCGCATTCGGCTTGATGGCGGCAGCACATCGCAGCGGCAAAGAGATATTCTATGCGTCGTACCCGATTACGCCCGCGAGCGATATTCTTCACGAACTGTGCAAATACAAGAACTTCGGCGTTTGCACATTCCAAGCCGAGGACGAAATCGCGGCAATTGGCGCGGCAATAGGAGCATCGTATGGAGGCCAAATGGCTGTCACCTCCTCCAGTGGTCCTGGCATCGCGCTAAAAACCGAAGGATTGGGGCTCGCTCTCATGCTCGAATTGCCTTTGCTCGTTATCGACGTGCAACGCGGAGGACCAAGCACGGGACTGCCAACGAAAACCGAGCAGTCCGATTTACTGCAGGTTATGTTCGGGCGAAATGGTGAATCTCCCTTGCCCGTCCTCGCTGCTCAAAGCCCGGGCGATTGCTATGAGATTGTTCAGGAGGCTTGGATGTTAGCGACACAATTAATGCTTCCAGTCATCATATTGTCTGACGGCTACATTGCAAATGGTTCAGAACCGTGGGCTGTTCCAGACGTCGCCAAGATGGCGCCCATCACGGTTACGCATCCGATGGAAAGCAACAATCCAGACGGCGCATTCATGCCGTACAAACGCAACGAATTATTGGGTAGGCCATGGGCGATTCCAGGTACAGAGGGGCTGATGCATCGCGTTGGCGGAATCGAAAAAGAAGATGGAACAGGCAATATTAGCTACGATCCAGAAAACCACCAAAAAATGGTAAATATCCGAGCTCAAAAAGTCGCCAACGCAGCCAAACTGCTGCCTCCACAACAGGTCGTTGGCCCTCAGAGTGGCGAGTTGTTGGTCTTGTCATGGGGTGGCACTTTTGGGGCTTGTCTAACCGCTGTCCAAGAAGCACAAGCTGACGGGTGCAGTGTTGCACTAGCACATATTCGCTACCTCAATCCATTCCCAAGCAACCTTGGTGAAATCATCTCCCGATACAAGCAAGTGCTGATTCCAGAACTGAATATGGGGCAGCTTAGAATGCTCATCCGAAGCCGGTATTTGGTCGATGCGGTTGGCTTTAACAAGGTCAAGGGCAAGCCGTTCGCCGTCACCGAATTGCACGAAAAGATCTGCGAAATGGCCAAGTCTGGCGCTCGCAACGCGTCGCATTCCAAAGCGAGCTAAGCCCCCGAACGAAATTACCGTAGGATGGGACCATTGTCCCGTCCAAACTAACGATCGGGACAATGGTCCCAATCTACCTTTGGAAGATTCACTAACAAACAATCCAACCAACAAAACACATATGAGCACCACACTTCCCGTACTCAAGTCCGAAGATTTTACTAGCGATCAAGACATTCGATGGTGTCCCGGCTGCGGCGATTATTCGATCTTAGCTCAAATGAAAAAGGTACTACCAGAAATTGGCGTGCCACCCGAGAAAACGGTCTTCGTTTCGGGGATCGGTTGTAGCAGCCGATTTCCTTATTACGTGAACACATATGGCGTCCATTCGATTCACGGACGAGCTCCAACTATTGCAACTGGCCTAAAACTAACGCGCCCGGACCTAAGCATATGGGTCATTACCGGTGACGGTGATGCCTTGAGCATCGGAGGCAATCACTTCATTCACCTGCTCCGACGCAACGTTGATTTGAACATCATTTTGTTCAACAACCGCATCTACGGTTTGACCAAAGGCCAGTATTCGCCGACCAGTGTTGAGGGGCAAGTTACCAAAAGTACGCCGATGGGGGCCGTCGATCACCCGCTAAATCCAATCAGCATTGCGGTCGGGGCCGAAGCAACCTTTATCGCTCGCTCAGTAGACAGCAATATCAAACATTTGGCATATACGCTCAAAAGAGCTGCCGCCCACAAAGGGACCTCGTTTGTCGAAGTTTACCAAAACTGCAACGTATTCAACGACGGTGCTTTTAGCTACGCACAAGATAAAGCGACACGAGACGATGCAACCATTGAGCTGGAGCACGGCAAGCCGATGATCTATGGAAAAAATAAGGACAAAGGAATTCGTCTCATCGGATTGGATCTCGAGGTTGTCGACTTGAGCCAGGGCAAAGTCAAAGAAGATGATTTATTGTTCCATGACGAAAAAGCCAATTCGACACTTGTCTACATGCTTTCTCGCCTTCGCCGTCCCAATTTCCCAGAACCGATCGGCGTATTCAGAGCCGTGGCCGACACAACGTTCGAGGAGGCTGTACGCGGCCAAATTGACAAGGCAATTGAGCTTCGAGGTAAGGGTAATTTGCAAAAGCTGTTCAGCAGTGGGGAAACGTGGAAAGTGGGTGCCTAGTGCCGCAACCGAGAAATGCCTCATTACCAAGGGGCGGTGCAATGCCCCCGAGTTTTACTCGGGGGATATTTACCATGCCACTAGAAATATATAGTCATAACGCCTGGCGTGAAGCCAGGGGCACTTGAGCCGCAACGCGCTAGCGTGCGGGCTGGAAGGTACTTAAAAGCCCGGCCCTCACGCTAGCGCATTGAGGCTCAAAATTTACAACGTGAGCTCAATGCATATTCTCTTTGAGGACAACCATCTTTTGGTTCTAAACAAACCAGCAAACTGGGTTGTCCAGGGCGCCTCGCCGGGGCAGAAAAGCGCATTTGATTGGTCGGCAGAATACCTCAAAGCAAAATACGACAAACCAGGCAAAGCTTTTATCGGTGTCGTTAGTCGATTGGATGCGCCCGTCACAGGCGTTCTTCCCTTTGCACGGACAAGCAAAGCGGCGAGTCGTTTGAGTGAACAATTCCGCGAACATACGACTCGCAAAACTTACTGGGCCATCGTGGGACGTTCTCCCACGGAGCCTTTTGCTCGACTCGAACACCATTTAACGCGCCGTCAAGAAGACTTTAAGACACGAGCCAGTGCTATAGCTACTGCTGGCAGCAAACTCTCCATTCTCGAGTATCGCTGCATTGGCCGAAATCGACTCGGCTATGAACTCGAAATCAATCTCATTTCCGGTCGTAAGCATCAAATACGTACTCAGCTAGAAGCGATAGGTTGCCCGATCCTAGGCGACAAGAAATACGGTTCAAACGAAAACTTTGCTGAAGGAATCGCCTTGCATTGTCGTAGCTTGGAGCTAAGCCATCCAACCTTGAAAACCGAGATGCGTTTTGTAGCTAAAATTCCAGAGTATTGGCAGTGGAGCGGACAATCGAGTTGATCTATTTCGACAACAACGCAACGAGCCTGATTGACCCGATGGTCGTCGATCGTATGCAGGAACTAATGCAAATGCGATTGGCCAATCCAAGTAGCCAACACGCTGCAGGTCGACAGGCTAGGCAAATCGTCGAATGTGCTCGCGAAGCCATCCTTAGACTGTGCGGAGGGCGAATTCAAGGCATGGCCAGCGACCAACTTTTATTTACCAGCGGTGGTACCGAATCAAATAACCTAGCGATCCTGGGCCTTTCCAAAAACATTCCAGGTGCAATTGTCGTTTCAAGTATCGAGCACCCAAGCATACTTGCCGCAGCAGAATACGCTAGATCTCAGGGGAGAGAGATTAGATATTTGCCTTGCACAAGCGACGGAGTTATGCGCCTCGAGCAGCTTGAAGAATGGCTTTCAACACAATCGACCAACGGGCCGATCGCCTTGGTATCGCTGATGCTGGCGAATAATGAAACGGGTGTGTGGCAGCCAGTCGCCCAAGCGGCAGCCATGTGCCGCAAATCAGGGGTGTTGATTCATACGGACGCGGTTCAGGTTCTTGGCAAATCCGAAATGAATTTTAGCGATTTGGACGTTGATGCAATGACCATAACTGCACACAAGTTACACGGGCCGGTCGGCATCGGAGCCTTAGTATTGCGAAACGGAGTTCCGCTTTCTCCGCGGTCTTTTGGAGGATTTCAACAGTTGGGCCTGCGACCAGGAACTGAAATGCCAGTGCTCGCTGGGGGATTTGAAGTAGCTGTCGCAAACGCCAATTCGAATCTTGCCCATCGGGAAAGTAAGATGAAAAGACTTCGAGACAGTTTGCAAGAAAAAATAGTGACCGTAATTCCAAATGCGATTGTATTGGGTGCTCGGTCCGATCGCTTGCCGCACACTTTAAGTATTGCTTTCCAAGGAGTAGACCGGCAAGCACTTCAACTTGCGTTGGACATGGCAGGCATTGCGTGCAGTACGGGATCCGCGTGCGCAAGCGGATCTAGTCAACCATCCCACGTACTTGAGGCGATGCGACTTGACCCGTCGATCGTTCGTGGTGCCATTCGATTTAGTCTGTCCGCAGAATCGAACGATCCGGAAGTGGACCAAGTTGTTGAAGCACTGACCGAAATAGTGCCACGCCTTAGAACATCCGCACGCCGACCGTAAGCAGGATGTTTGCATACCGCTGCGTGTCGCCTGTTTGCACAGTCAAGACGTGATCTACTGTTGAAACACGATTGTAGAACTCCCATTTCTCAATTGGCTCCAATGACACGTTTATGTTCGCTTTGCGAATCGTTTCGCGGTAATCCGCCCACACGGGCGGATCACCATCCAATGCGTATGGTCCGCTCGTCTCGGTCATCATTGTCTGAATCGCTTCAACTGCGACCGCCGAAAGAATAGCTTCGAGCACTTGATTGCAGGTGACAAGACCAGGCATCAAATTCAATGACACCAGCTCACTCCTTGGCCCTCGCTTGCTAGAGGCTGGATAGTTCCCATCGGCGATTAGAATCGTTGCATGGTGCCCTGCCTCTGCAAGAATTCGCGAAATGGCAGGATGGATCAATTGGCTGCGTAACATTGGAATGGTCCAGTTCGTTTATTGGGTACTAAACTCGAAAAAGAGCGTGGGAGTCGAAAAATCGTTTGCCAAGCTGCCCACGCAACATATCGCCGGTCAGTCAGTTCGCTACGGAACGTCGCCGGCTCCTTTACGCCATTTTGCATTTGTCAATTCTCATTTTAACTTTTTCAATTCCTCGTGAGGCGTTATGCAATCCAGTCAGTCATGACGTGGCCACCAATATCGGTCAACCGAAATTCTCGACCTTGGTACTTGAATGTCAGGCGTTCATGATCAATGCCCAGCAGATGCAGGACCGTAGCGTTTAGGTCGTGCACGTGAACCGGCTGCTCCGTAACACCAAAGCCGAATTCGTCCGTCTTGCCGTATGAAACTCCGCCGCGTATCCCGCCTCCCGCCAGCCAAAATGTAAAAGCGTCCTTATGGTGATCCCTACCTCCGGTGGCCTTGTTTCCATTTCCATCCACCCCTTGAGCTAACGGAGTTCGACCAAACTCACTCCCCCAGATTACCAGCGTTTCATCTAGCAGGTTCCGGCGTTTCAGGTCCGTGATCAACGCGGCCGCAGCTTGGTCAATGTCTTTGCATTTGCTCGCGAGGCGGCTATCCAAGTTGTTGTGGTGGTCCCAATCGCTATCGTACAATTCGATCATTCTGACGCCGCGTTCCACAAGTCTTCGCGCAAGAAGACAATTATTTGCAAAAGATCCCTTTCCAGGCTTAGCACCGTACAAGTCCAGTGTTTCCGTAGTTTCGTCTTTCAGGTCCATCAGTTCGGGAACGCTGGTTTGCATTCGATACGCCAGCTCGTATTGACTAATCCGAGTCGCAATCTCGGGGTCGCCAACATCTGCTAAGCGGACTTCGTTCAGCGAGCCCACTGCGTCCAACACTCGTCGTCGACTATCGGACGAATGACCTTCTGGATTCGACAGATACAGAACACTGTCCCCTTCTGATCGAAACGGGATGCCTTGATGAACACTTGGCAAAAAGCCGCTTGAATACATGCTTGAACCTGCACCTCCTGCCGTACCGCTTTGCAGTACTACATACGCAGGCAAGTCATCACATTCAGAACCCAAGCCGTAGGTAACCCAAGAACCAAAACTTGGCCGCCCGCCACGACCAAACCCCGTATGCAAAAAGATCTGTGCAGGGGCATGATTGATCTCCTCAGTGTGCAGCGAATGAACAATGCACAAATCATCGGCTACCTTGGATAGATATGGAAGCATTCCCGAAATAGCGTGGCCAGACTCTCCGTGCTGTTTGAATTTTTGACGCGATCCGGCAAGCCGCATCTCACCTCCGATAAAGGCAAATCTCCGACCCGTTAGGAAACTATCCGGACAAACCTCGTTGTCGTGAACGACCAATTCCGGCTTGGGGTCAAACAGATCCAATTGCGACGGGGCACCAATCATGTGCAAATAGATTACGCTCTTGGCCCGAGCTGGCAATTTTCCTGACTCTGAAATCGACGGATTTGCGGCTATAGAAGTCGAATCATTGAGGAGAGTGCTAAGCGCAGCTGCTCCTAAGCTAAAACCAGTACTTCGGAAAAACCCCCGACGGTCTTGCATGCCGCTCTGTGTGTTCAGTTTGAATGCCATCGATACTATTCCTTTGTTATCGTCTCGTCGAGGTTTAAGAGTGCCGAGGCGACCGCAAACCAAGCTGCCGATTGCGATTGTTCAACGTCGGAAGGTTTCGATGCACCGCTATCTTGTTCACTTTGCAGGTTTGATGCGAGCTCGCTCTCGTAAAGACGTTTCAATGTATCGCGTTCGCGCTGACTAGGTACTCTAGCAACCGTAATTCGAAACGCATGTTCAAGCTGCTGGTCCAAACTAAGATCCATCTTGTCGCGACGCACACGGTACGCCAAACCCTTTGCTGCATCTACGAATACTGGATCGTTCAATAGATTCAACGCTTGAAGTGGAGTATTGGATCGGCCGCGATTGACACGGCATGCAAGTCTCGCGGTAGCGTCGAAATTGATAAAGCTAGGGAAAGGGGACATGCGTTTTAGAACGACATAGACGCCGCGACGAAACTGATCTTCCCCAGGACTTACTTGGTAGTCATACTGCTGCCCACCAACCTTTTTCCAAAGTCCATCCGGCTGAGGAGGGCGAATCGGTGGTCCAAATTGTCTAAGACTCAGCTTGCCAGATATCGCTAATGCGTTGTCTCGAATCCCCTCTGCGGTGAGCCGAAAACGAGGCCCCCGAGCCAACAGTCGATTTTGTGGATCAAGCTCGCGCCCCTCGGGTGAAAGTCGAGAGGCTTGTCGATAGCTCTTGCTCGTCAGAATCTGTCTCAAAATTTTCTTTTGCGACCAACCATTCTCCATGAAGTCAACTGCCAGCCAATCGAGCAATTCAGGATGAGATGGCGTATCTCCTTTTAGCCCAAAATCTTCTGGAGTTGCAACAAGTCCAATACCGAAGAGTTCCGACCAGAGCCGATTCACGACAACGCGGGCGACCAGTGGATTCTTGCGGGAAACCAACCAACGAGCCAATGACAATCGGTTACTATCTCCCATTTCTTTATTGGGATGTAGTACTTCAGGTGTCGAAGGCTCGATCGGTCGAGTTGGGTTGCGGAAATCCCCGCGAGCGTACATGGTTGTCATTCGAGGCTCCTTGACTTCGCGCATAATCAGCGATTTTGGAACTGCTTTTTTGTCACGTTCACTTTCAAGAGTCGCAAGAATCTTGCGAAGCTCCGTGACTGCTGTCGTTTCCTTACTTTCGACGGGCAACGAGTCATCATAGTCACCTACCAATGAGGACAAGCGAAAGCGGCCGATCGTTCGTGCACTACCGAAGTTTTGGATCAAGCGAAAGCTCAATCGTTTTGCGCCCTTAAGTTCCTTGGGCTCCGCAACACGAAACGCCGCCCAATGCGAACGCTTGAACTGAGTCCCGATGGCCCAAGCCGATTTGAGGTCATTATCAATGGCATTTGCAACGTCAAAGTTTTTTTGCGAGAAATCAGCACGTGCGTCGGTAAGTTCGATCGATTTCGAATCTGATTCGTTTGAACTGCTCGCAAGTCTCGCTTCAAAACTATTCAGAACAAAATTCGGACGGGTAGCATCGCCGCGCCCCGGACCAGTTCCAGGCAATGACGGATCCGTAAGCGTTTCAAGAAGAAAGCCAACTATCGGCCTCTCACCAAGTTCGACGGTTACTGAATACGTATCCACATCGGGTGGATCATCCTGGAGCAAGACGGATCCATCTTCGAGAATCTTATGACCAGACCCGCTCGATGAATCGAATTCGATCGGTTTAAGAACACGAGAGCCTGAGACCGTTGCAATCGAACGATTGGCTGGATTGGATCCTTTTTGTGCAATATCTAGCTTAGTTCGAGCTAAGGCAATGTTTTCATCCAGTTCTTTTAGTTCGCGTTCCTCATTCGTGCCGCTCAGGGTCATGTACGGACCGACAAAGCGTATGGAACCAGGTACTTTTGGATTCGAGCGATCGGCTTCGAGCTCGCTTTGATTGAAGAACGCGAACAGTCCATAGTAGTCGGTCTGTTTGAAAGGATCATACTTGTGGTCGTGGCATTGTGCGCACTCTAGAGTCGTTCCCAACCAAACATAGCCTAAGGTATTGACGCGATCGACCACCTGATTGAATCTGTTTTCTGCTGGATCCGTTCCTGCCTCGACATTGCAGGGAGCACAACGATTGAATCCGGTTGCGATCATTTGGGACTGCGTTGGATTGGGCAAAAGATCTCCAGCCAGTTGTTCAATGGAAAATTGATCGAATGGCATGTCTTCGTTGAGAGCTTGAATGACCCAGTCGCGGTATGCCCAGATCTCGTGAAGGTCATCGCGCTGGAAGCCATGCGAGTCAGCATAGCGAGCCGCATCCAACCAAGGCCTAGCCCATTTCTCGCCATATTGTGGTGACTCAAGGAGCCGATCAACCCAGCGTTCGACAGTCCCTTGAAGATCTGAAGTTGCAGTTTCTGCGAACTCGTCGGCCTGTGCAGGAGTGGGTGGTAATCCAATAATGTCTAAATACAATCGACGAGCAATCGTATGGGAGGCCGCTGGCGGAGAACCGGTTAGATTTTCGGACTCCAATTTCTTTTGAATAAAGTAGTCGATTGGATTTAGCGATTGTTTGTTGCTTGGCTGCGAGTCGTTGGCCTTGCTGGGGGGTACGTAGGCCCAATGTATAGTTGCAGCGGCCTCAGTCGACCAAGGAGCTCCGAGAGAGATCCATTCGTGAATGCGAGCGATCTCGCGAGTCGTTAGTAGTGCACCTCGGTTTGGCATAACATCCCCGTGCCCTTTGGGTAAGCGAATTCGACGCAACAATTCGCTCGCATCCGGAGCATTGACTTCAAACACCACGCCGCTGTCGCCACCGGAGGTAATTGCTTTGATGGAATCAAGTCGAAGCCCACCTTCCTGCCGAGCAGGACCATGGCATTCGAAACAGGATCGGTTAAGGATCGCGTAGACTTCCCGTGCAATCGACGACGATGCGATATCGTTATCCGCCTGAGTCGCTTTGGGATTCACGAACGAAATGCTTGTCAAAACGCTGGCAAGAGTGACGGCTATTCTCTTAACTACAGTCGATCTCAATCGTCACCACTTTGGGTTGAATCTGTCGAATCTTCACAACATGCTTAAGTAAGTATACATAAAAAATAACCGGTTCGGTCAAGTTCATGGGTACCTGAAATCCGAATCCGTTCTCATACATGTCTCCAAAAGATTGAGGATTGTCACGCTTCCGTTTGAAATACCGTAGGCGCGACCTATTCCTTATGCTTTTAGGCTACAAGCATCGAACGCATTGAAATGCAGGGGCGCGCATCCGCCGGTCTAGTAGCCACAAACCTGAAACTTCCGCAGCTCAAGGAGGTCGTGCAGCTTTCGCCCCGAATGGGGCAGTAACATTGTAGCCCAGGGCAAGGCGCAGCGACGGAACGTCGCGTAGCGCCCCCCTGGGAACTACAAAACGCCTAAACGTTGCCCTGAAGGGGCCCCATAAAGTGTGCGCATCAACGATGGCTACTTAGTTCGGCCCCTTCAGGGCAAATGGCTCCGGGTTCGGTCTGTACCCAGGGCGGCGCTGCGCTTTGCCCTGGGCTAAGATGTTTAAGCCCGTTGGGCTAAAAACGACCGAGATGGCATCAGCAGTGGGTTAATGCTTTTTTG
>JAYTVL010000602.1:0-1010 GCA_043744075.1 Pirellula sp.
CGCTGCAAAATCGCCATCTGTGCCGTTGAGTGAGACGCCACCGACCACGATTCTGCCGTCGTCTTGAACCACAAGCGATGTCCCTCGATCATTGAAGCCACCGACCGACTGTTGTGCGATTCCGCCAACGCCAAATTTTTCATCGAGCGTTCCATCAGACTGATACCTCGCCAAAACCAATTCACTTGTATTGCCGATCGACACATTGCCTGCAACTAGGATTTTCCCATCACTCAAGAGCGCGATCCCCAGACTCTGGTCTTCACCATCGCCTGGATGCAGTGTGACGATGCCACCGGTGCCGAACGATCCGTCCAATGTCCCGTCGGCGTTGTATCGCACCATGCCATAGTCACTATCCGATCCTTTACTAAAGTACCCAGTGACGATGAACTTGCCATCTTCTGGCTGCATCACCAGTCGTGTACCAATATCCATCCCACCACTGAAATCGGTCGTGAGGATGCCACCCTTACCGAATCCGGAATCGAGTGTTCCCTCGGCTGAGTAGCGCACGAGGGCGAAATCAAGATCGATTGCGGTTTGCGAAGCTCCTGACACGACGATCGAGCCATCACGTTGTATGGCAACTCCGATTCCTTCACTAAAACCACTTCCAAAATCAGACGTAACAATCCCTCCTGAGCCAAACTTTGCGTCCAGTGAACCATCGGCGTTGTACCTCGCGACCAGAAGATCTTGTTGCTTCCCATCGTTCGATCCACCGACGAGAACGATCTTGCCATCAGATTGCAGGGCTACGCCGTATGCGAGTTCCCCGTGGCCTCCAACATCGGTCGTCACAATTCCATCTTTACCAAAACTGGAATCGAGCGATCCGTCGGTGTTATAGCGCAAGACAACTGCATCCGAATCAGTGCCATTGTCGGAGTGGCCGACGACAACGATCTTGCCGTCAGATTGCAACACCGCTCCGAAACCACCTTGATCATTACTCAGTCCGATGGGTGTGAGGACTTTGCCCTCGCTGCCGAATTTCGCGTCGAGCG
>JAYTVL010000603.1:0-11183 GCA_043744075.1 Pirellula sp.
ATTGTATGTAGTACGCCAAAACGCATCCGTCGGGGGCAAGCCCCGAACGGATGGCCTAGCGATATTCATAACTCTGTTTTTGTTCGGAACAAAAAAGACGCCATATAAATCAGAAAGAAATATCGAAACTGCTATTTGTCGCACAGCCCAGGCGCCGCCCATTGCTGTCCAGCCCGACGATGTCACGCTACAATATATGCTTCCAGGTATGACTTTTTCGAGTCGACATGCCTGGATGAGTATTCTAACCCATCAAAACACTTCAACATCCCATCCCTCCTTCGCATGGAGTTCTGTCATGCTGTTTCGTCTTAATACATTACTTGCGAGCGGGTTGTGTCTGCTTTCTGTCTCGACCTTTTCGGCTGATTCCAAGGCTGCCGACAATGCGACGAAACGGATCGTGTTTATCGCAGGCAAACCAAGTCACAATTACGGTGCACACGAGCACTTCGCTGGTTCCCGAATTTTGGCCGATGTGATCCAAAAAACAGACCCGAACGCCAAATGCGAAGTCATTCGTAACGGATGGCCTCAAGATGATTCTGTTCTGGATACCGCGGACGCTATTGTGATCTATTCGGACGGAGGTGGAGGTCATCCTTCCTTGCCGCATTTGGAAAAACTTCAAAAACAAATGGACAGAGGGGCTGGTTTCGTATGCATCCACTATGCAGTCGAGGTCCCCACCGATCGTGGTGGTCCAGAGTTCCTAAAATGGCTCGGCGGTTACTTCGAAACCAATTGGTCCGTCAACCCACATTGGGATGCCAAATTCGATAACCTCCCAAAACACCCCATTACCTTAGGCGTCAAACCATTCCAAACTCGGGACGAATGGTATTTTCATATGCGATTCCCCGAGGGAATGAAAGGGGTAACACCGATCCTCTCCGCTGTCCCGCCAGCCAGCACTATGGATAGACTCGATGGTCTTCACAGTGGAAATCCGACAGTTCGAAAAGAAGTTGCGCGCGGTGATCTGCAACACGTTGCTTGGGCAACCGAGCGACCCGACGGCGGACGGTCTTTCGGTTTCACGGGCGGGCATTTCCATTGGAACTGGGGCCGAACCGAACCGACTAAACTCGTAGCTAACGCCATCCTTTGGTCCGCTCATCTGCCCGTCCCTGAGGCCGGCGCCAGCGTCGAGCCCCAATCTGTCGAACAACTTAAAGAGAATCAAGACTATCCCATACCCGCCAATTTCAAAGCTGACGAAATTACTAAGGCCTTTCAGCTGATCTCTTCTAACTCGCAACTTCAGCCTGGGGACAGGCAGACCAACGTGAACGACGAACGCGGTAGTGATAAAGCTGTTGCTGGTCTCACTGTTGGAAACGGCCTTCAAGCCTCGCTTGCCGCATCCGAACCGATGCTTAAAAGTTTGACCAACATCGATATTGACCACAAAGGTCGTATCTGGGCCTGCGAAGTTGTTAACTACCGTAAACACAAAAACGATCGTGCTGAAGGGGACCGCATCCTCATTCTAGAGGACACCAACCAAGACGGAATTGTGGATAAATCGAAGGTCTTTTACCAAGGCCGCGATATCGACTCGGCTCTGGGCCTTTGTGTACTAGGCAATCGTGTCATCGTCAGCGCTGCTCCTTACGTTTGGGAGTTTATCGATGAAAACGGTGATGATGTGCCCGACTCTAAGCGTGCATTGCTAACCAAGACCGGCGATCCACAACACGATCACTCGGTCCACTCATTCGTGTTTGGACCCGACGGCAAAATGGTTTTTAACTACGGAAACACTGGCCATCGACTTTGCGATACCAATGGAAATCCTATCAAGGATCGCTGGGGAAGAGAAATCAACGACGCCGGCAAACCGTATCGTCAAGGTATGGTGTTTCGCTGCAACGAAGACTTAAGTGACATGGAAGTGCTCGGTCACAATTTCCGAAACAACTACGAAATTTCGGTCGACTCCTTCGGAACACTTTGGCAATCTGACAACGACGATGACGGCAACCGCGCGACTCGTATCAACTTCGTCATGGAGTTTGGAAACTATGGCTACACGGATGAATCGAACGGTGCAGGCTGGCAAGTCGAACGTACAAACTGGGAACCAGAAATTCCCAGGCGGCACTGGCACCTTAACGATCCAGGCGTTGTGCCAAACGTTTTGATCACCGGTGCCGGTTCGCCGACCGGGATCACTGTTTATGAAGGGAGCTTGCTCCCAGAGAGATTTCGCAATCAAGTGATCCATTGCGATGCAGGTCCCAACGTGGTTCGATCCTACATTGCCAAACCAGACGGTGCCGGATATTCAGCTACGATAGAAAACGTCGCGGTTGGCGAATTTGATAAATGGTTCCGACCAGCTGACGTTTGCGTGGCACCCGACGGTTCGCTATTCGTTTCCGATTGGTACGATCCTGGTGTAGGCGGTCATAATATGGTGGACATGGAGCGAGGTCGATTGTTTCGTATCGCACCGCCCGGCACGAAGTATTCGGTCCCCAAGTTCGACTTGACCACAGCCGCTGGGGCTGTCGAGGCTCTTCGGAATCCATGCAACTCAGTGCGATTCATGGCGTACCAAGCCCTCGTGAAGATGAAGGGCAGTGCGGTCAGCGAACTCAATAAGCTCGCGGCTGATAGCAACCCTCGCTTGCGAGCCAGAGCTTTGTGGCTGCTCGCTAAGATCGGTGACGCAAAGCAAGTTGTTCAACAAGCCGCAAAAGACTCAGACTCGAACGTCCGGATCACTGGCATTCGAATCGCAAGACAGGCCAAGTTCGCGACCAAGGACTTTGTACCAGCCATGTTAAGCGATTCGAGCATCGCGGTGCTTCGAGAGTTGGCTGTCGCGCTTCGCGAAGACAAGTCGAGCGAAATGCCAGCGTACTGGGCAAAACTTGCTCAAAAATATGATGGTGTCGATCGCTGGTATTTGGAATCGATTGGAATTGCCGCAATCGACCGATGGGAAGAGTGCTTATCCGCATGGAAGAAAGCGACCAACGGTAATCTTGATACCAAGGCCGATCAGCAAATCGTCTGGCGAGCACGAGGTTCGATGGCGGCCCAAATGCAAGCTGATTTATTGCGAAGCTCCAAGCTCAATGCAAGCGACATTCCAGCCATGTTTCGAGCCCTTGATTTGCAAGACGGAGAAGTACGCCAGAAAGCCTTGCGAACTTTGCTGGAATTAGCGAGTGCGAAGTAGATCTATCAGCAACGGCTGTGCATGTTTAACCGGCGCAGCCGCGCGGAGCACACAAACGGTCTGACCAATCACAAATCATTTCAACACCTAACCATCTCTCCAACGCTATTCACCATGACCAAGTCCCGAAAAAAACACTTACTGTCCATCGGCCTAGCAATTCTCTCAACCTGTGCCACGTTAGAATCGAGAGCTGCAACGCCTGAAGACGATCAAGCTCGACGCGATCACATTGTGGTAGAAGCGCTCATGCGTTTGGACGGAATCGATATCCAGTCCGATCCAAAGTTAAAGCAAGCTGTTCAGCGTCATTTGAGTCAGCTCAAAGACGATCCATCGCAAGTGAAGATTATTCAGAAGTTGAAGGTTGCAGGTATGGCTGATCGTCTTGTCGATCTTGCAGCGATCTGGGGCGAGAATACACAATCGGTTCAAGCCTTGGAACTGGCAATCGAGCAGGGGGCCTTGCCGGGTCTTGCAAAATCTTTGACCGCAAAAAATCCGGATGAGCGCACGCTGGCACTTTCAAAAGTCTTGACATTGAGCAATAGGAAACCGGTGCAGGACCTTCGGCATTCGTTGATTGATGACAGTAGCGTGTCCAAAGTAATCAAAGTAGATGCCGTGGTCGGACTGTCTAGAAGCAAGGGACTGCATGCTCAGTTAATCGAACTGGCCAAGGCCGACAAATTACCACCGGAAGCAAAAATACTCATCGGAGCCACTTTGCGAAATTCGGAGGATGAAGGGATCAAGAAAGCAGCCAACGAACTGTTTCCAGTGATCAAAACTTCACAGAATCCTTTGCCGCCTATAGAGGTTCTTGTCAAAAAGAATGGCAATACCGCAGAAGGTAAAAAACTATACAACTCGGTTGCAACTTGTTCGCAATGCCACCAAGTTGGTACGGAAGGCAAAAACGTCGGACCAGCTTTGACAGAGATTGGTAGCAAACTTTCCAAGGATGCATTGTACGCATCGATCTTGGCACCCAGCGCAGGGATCAGTCATAACTTCGAATCGTTTGCCGCCAGGACGGACGACGACGAAGTCGTCATCGGGTTATTGGTTTCGGATACACCGGAGAGTGTAACGATACGAGATGCCAAGGGTATCGAACGAACCATCAAACGCTCAAACCTTGCTGAGATCAAGAAACAAGAAAAGTCGTTGATGCCAGAGAATTTGCAGGAAACGATGAGCGAGCAGGGACTAATCGACTTGGTCGAATACCTGGTGTCGCTCAAGAAGTCTTAGGGAATGCAATAGGGCAGGCTTGCAGCCGACTGGGTACCGTGACAGGTTGGCAGCCAATTTATGCCCCACCTTTTTTTTGACCCCCACGAGCTTGTCTCGTGGGTGAACAAGTTTCGTTGGCTAGACACCGAAGCCCTCCACGGTCCCCGAATTTAACTTGTGCTCGCCGCCTCAAGCGGCGAGCACAAGTTAAATTCGGAAGGTTGCGGGAAATGCAGCGTTTGTTTAGCTCGCGAAACTTAGCTACCTGCCAGACGAGCTGGCAGGGGAGCAAAACATGAATACTTGTGGGGCATAAACAGGCCGGCAGCCTGTCCTATAAAGGCGATGTGTCGCAAATGGATGATCCAGAAGAACAATTGTGGCTTAGCCAGATACCTAAGGCTCAGGCGTCGCGTCTCCGAGTGAAATCAATATCCTCGATACTAGATCGGCTGATTGTCGAAAAAGGCTATGCGGCTCAGCAGTCATCGCAGATATTGCAAGAGCAATGGAGAATTGCGGTTGGGGAGGATTTGTTCTCGCAATCACGTGTTGGAAGAATCAAGCGAGGCATTCTTCAAGTGTTCGCGTCGAACACAATTGTGCTTTCGGAGCTGGAGTACCTCAAAAGCAAAGCGCTGCGGCAACTGCAGTCGGCACTCCCCGACTTTAAGTTGCGGAATATACGCTTCAAGATATCGAGTTAGCGATCTGCCAAATGAAAACAACCGAAGGCTGGGACCGTTATCCTGGCCTATCATTGTGATCGGGACAAGGGTCCCAATCTACACCCTAACGTTGTGCTTTGGCTTCTTCGCGAGCGGCTTTTAACGCTGCGGTTTCGTTGGCTAGCTTATTCTCTGGACCGGCAGGAAAATACTGGACGTCGTCGGTCAAATAATACGGGCTGGGCAGGGTTTGGCCTGCTACGTGGACTTGGCATCCCGTATTTGCGGCTACTCCCAGCGAACCCGCTGCAAAGACCATCCAGACACCAAGGTTGGGTTTCTTGCAATTCAACATTTCTGAATTTCCGTTATCCTGCTCAATGCTTCGTCGAACTCGATGTAAGCCGACGATATCGGTTGTATCGGAAGTTTCCGAATTGTGCTTGAGTTAAACTTTGCCGGATTCATGGGGCGAACCGTTGGCGTCAGATGCACCGGCGATCCATAATGGTTTTGCTAGCACATCGGAGCAAGCGGCCAAAAAATTACGTAGCATTGGGCTTCCAGCCTGTGGTCTTCAAATCAAAGGCTGGAAGCCTATGCACAAATCGCGAAAGAACGCAAAAATGCATTTAGAGATATCAAGAGTCGAAAGGCTCCTGCAAAGCGTGCCATTGGGAGAACGAGGCTCCTGCCGAGTTAGGTTTTGGTTCGGCAGGAGCCTCGCCCTCCCGGTTGTTTGGAATTTGTTCGGCAGGAGCTTCGCGCTCCCGTTGTCAATGGTCCTAAGTTTTTGGGTGATCCTATCTTGCCATGGATTCGCACAACCGAACAACCCTCAATCGAACAAGGCTCAGTCTGCCAACGTGATTCGTCCAGAGTATTACAAAGCCTGCAATTTATTTGAGGACGGTCAGACATCACAAGCTGCATTAGTATTGGAAGCAGCTTTCTCGCAATCTCGTATAGTAAACAATCAACGTGGAATCGATAGTGTGCCTTCCCTGGTTAAGATGGGGGAATGCTATTGGGAACAGTGCGACATTGGCATGGCCCTGGAGCGATACGACGCTGCGTTGCAGATTTCGATGATGTCCCCGAGGTGGCTTTTTTTGCTTAAGCCCTCTAACTCTAGCACTCGCCCGGAGCCTCGAAACCGCGATGTGCCATGGGCCGTAAACGCACGCGGCACACAAATGGGAGTGTTTAGCGACGCATGGCCAATTGCTTTGGGCTCGAACGATTTGTTGCTTGAATCGGCCGCTGGGCAAGGCGTGACTGGGAAAATGGTAACGATTGATGCGATGGAGATACTGCGATCTCAAGCCATAGCGTTACGTCGCCGCAATCAATTGTTGGGGCCGCTTGTCCGGCATAATCCTCTGAACGATCCACAAAAACGTCCTTTGATAAGTGCGTTCAGCGTTAACGTTTCCAGTCAGTCGGACGCGATTCAGGCTGCTATGAACATCTGTCGCGCGTTGGCTCTTCTTGGTTCCGGGGAGCGGAGCGGAGCTGTCCAGTTGCTAACGCAGAATTTGAGTTTGACCAACGGGCTGGATCACCCCTTAACTGCCATCGCACTTTTGACATTGGTCGATCTAGCGATCGAATCGAATGAAATAATAGTTGCAGAAGAACGGGCTATTGAAGCCTCAATTGTAGCTGGCCGCGCCGGACAAATGGATCATCTCGCCGAAGCGGTTGAGTACGTTTCGGAAACCGGGTTTGCCAATGGCCACGAAGCTGCCACCGTTAAAATGATTCAACAGATCGTTCAATGGTCCTTGAACAAGAGCCGATTGGTTAACATCCGTGGCCACGTGGAATTTGCTCGGTTGTCAGCCTTGGCTGGCGAAATCGATGCTGCCACAAAGCATTGCAGTGTGGCAACCACAATGCTGTTGCCCAAACAAGTCGTCTTGCCACGTGCGGAGTCGGTAGTCCGCTATGCTCAAGCTAAAACGGCATTCCTTGAAGGTAATATCATAAAGGGAATCGAGAAACTCTACGAAGGCGTTGCATACCTTCGAAACGAAAAAGGCATCGGCTCACCAATGTTGTTTCAGTTGGATCTGGCGCTTCAATTGACCAAAAGCAGCGCCCTTAGCGATTCCGTTGCCGAGGCGGTCTTGGGACAGTTGTTGCGTTCGCCCGCAACTGGGCATTGGCGGGTCCATCCTCTGGAGCAGTTGGACTGGCTATTGGTTGACAAGACGGAAGCTCGCAATGCCTTGCTTGACATACAGCTCCGAAAAAAAAACGATTCCGAGTTAGCTGCTGCAATGGATGATTCCATTCGAAACAGATACCGTAAATTGAATGAGTTGGAATCACGAGTCTTCGACTTGAAAACCATCCTTCATGGAGATAACCGGTTTGTTGCTAATTTCGCTGAAGCGAACCAACTTCGCAAGCAAGTACCGATCGTAGAGCAAAACTTAGCCAAGATACAACAATTGGTAGCACCGCTTCAGGCTAACCCAAAGTGGGATTTGCGAAAGTGGACCGAGGACGACTTGCGCCGTTGGGAGTCTGTGACCCGATTGTCTGCTGCCCAGGAGTCCCTGCTATGGGCTGCCGCAATCAGCCCGCTACCCGTAGCAGAAACCTTTCCGCCTCGCCATTCGCAGGAGTTTCTATCAAAGTCTCTGCGGCCCGAAGACGCGGTGATTATGTTCGTCTCCAAAGGAAACTCGTTGCGTGGCTTCCTTTTCCTTTCTGGCAAGTGGCGATCTTGGGAAGTTGCGAACGCCAAAAGTTTAGAACGTGAGACAGGGAACTTGTTAGGTGAGCTACTTGTGATGAAGAATCGAGATGGGACTCAAAACGAAGTTAAAAAGAATTGGATTCCGTCTCGAAGAATTGCGATTCGAAACCAATTGTTTCCAAAAGAAGTTTGGGCGAGCCTGATGACGGCTGGGCGTTGGATTGTTGTTCCAGACGCCAGCTTATGGTACCTGCCTTTGGAATCGTTGCCGCTATCGGATCAACCGAACTCCCTGCCTTGTATCACTGAGCACAGCATCACCTATTCGCCGACGCTCGGATTGGTACCTTTTCTACTGGATGCGAAACCAAAGTCCAAGTTAGTTCACGGAATCGACGTACACATTAGCGACTTTTTGTCGCCAGATGGTCCAAGAGCAAAAGATTTACGCGATGAATTAACAGGGAAGAAGCGTTATGTTGTTGACTTGTCGAGCAAGCCAATGACCAGTCCACCCAGTGCGTTCTTCAAGATCTCATCGGATTGCATCAACACTTTCGTCCCAATGGATTGGGAATCGATTGCGCCTGTTTCCACGGATCAGAATCCGATTCAATCCAATATTGGGTCATGGAACCGATTGCCATGGGGGGCTCCCTCATCCATGTTGCTAGCGGGGGTAAACGCTATTCCACCGCTGCCTCAAGCTACTGGGGACGAATGGCTTCGACTGACGCTGCCGTTGATAGCTCAAGGGACAAGGCACATTACTATTTCGCGCTGGCCAGTCGGTGGCGAAAGTACTGCAACACTATTTCGTTCTTTTCAAGAAAACCAAGAGGATCTTTCGGTATCCGAATCTTGGCAACGCAGTGTTCTAACGCTCTGGGAGGAACAATTTGAACAAAGGAATGAGCCTGTTTTTAAAAGTGCCCCCTTTTCAAGCCAAGAGAACACAGTATCCGGCAGCCATCCCTTGCTTTGGTCCGGTTACATCCGGATTGGGGACTCGAGGTAGTGTTGAGCGTTCAATCTATTAGCCTATTAGCCGCAATGCGCTAGCGCGGATTATTCATTGGCTATCGAGTTTTCGTTGTAAGGTAATGCTGCGAAAAACAGTTTAAATGCAGGCTGTTTTTCGTAACCCGATGCGTAAGCGAGGGATTTTGTTGCTGGTCCCTCGCTCACGCTTCGGGTTGTAAATCAAATCAAAGGGTTTCACTTCGGGTGGCACGCCCTGAGGGACGAAGGGCGTGGGAGTTGCTAAAATCGTTTGGCAAGCTGCTCACGCCCATCGCTAACGCTCTGAGCGTGCCACCCAGCACTAGTCTCTGATAGCGAAATACAAAGCTGGACGACCTCCAAGAGTGACGGATCAAACTTAACGATTTTGGCTTCTGTAGCCAACGCCACAACGAATCCAGTTGCGGGTCCTCATTCCGCCCGCATTGCCTCACATGTAATTGCAATTACACTAACGTAAACGCAGTTACCGATACCCAACAAGTCGCATCCCTGAGAAAACACCAATGCCCAAACGAGTCTTGGTTACCTGGATTGGCCACGCGGATTTGATCGCCTATAGCCGCCTGGGCCGGCCGTCCAAGAAGGACTTGGATCTTATCCACGAATTGGTACCTGCCAGCACGACTGCGCCGAAGCCAGGGGCGACTGAGGGGATTGGTCCAGTCAAGGCGCTGATCGACAAGCAAACCTTTTCAGAAACGCATTTGATCGGCAATTACGAGAAGTCGTTGATCCAACATTTTGGTAAATGGCTGAACGTTTGTACAATCGCACACCAAGTTACCATTCGTAACCCTTCGGATCACAGCCAGATTTATGAGGCAGTGAAACCGATCTTGGAAGGACTAAGGCTGGACAGAGAAGATGAGCTATGTTTCCATCTTAGTCCAGGTACGCCTTCCGCTCACGCGATATGGGTTTTGCTCGGGAAAAGCCTCTACCCTGCAACGTTTTTCCAAACGTATAACGACGAAGCCACGGAGTATAAGATACCGTTCGACATCACGGTTGACGTCCTTCCGAAATTCCTTAAGGAACCGGATCGATTGTGGCAGCAACTGGACTTATCCTCTGATATGCAAGGGTTCGAGAGTATCGTCGGCAATAGCCCTGCGATCATCCATGCAAAAATCCGCGCGCAGAGGGCCGCCATTCATGATGTGACTGTATTGGTTTTAGGCGAAAGCGGCACTGGCAAAGAAATGTTCGCCGACGCAATCCATCGGGCAAGCAGCCGTCGTGACAAAAAAATGCAAGCCATCAACTGCGCTGCAATTTCCAAGGAGCTTATTGAGTCCGAGATGTTCGGGCACGTGAAGGGTGCATTCACGAATGCGGACAAGGATCGTAAAGGCCTTTTTGCCCTGGCTCATGGCAGTACTCTTTTTCTCGACGAAGTCGGAGAATGCGACCTGGGCCTTCAGGCGAAACTTCTTAGAGTTCTCCAGCCGTCACATGATCAAAATCCCTGTCATCGCGTTTTTCGCCCCGTAGGAGCATCGACCGATGAGGTATCGGACGTACGTGTAATCGCCGCGACGAACAAGGATTTGCGTCAAATGGTCCAAGACGGGACATTTCGCGAAGATCTCCTCTATCGATTGGCAACCATCACGCTGAAATTGCCTCCATTAAGAGAACGCGGCAAGGACATTGTTGCACTCGCTGAGTCCATGTTAGTCGGTATCAATGCTCAATTTTCGAAATTGCATGCCAGCTTCTACGTAGAGAAGCTTCTTTCGGCTGGGGCAAAGTCCTTTATTCGCAAACAGACGTGGCCGGGAAACGTTCGTGAGTTGCGTAACGCATTGATCCAATCGGCGGTTATGTCTACGGACAAGAATCTTACTGAGGCAGACCTGGCGGCCGCTTTGTCCGAACTGCCCAACAACTCCAACCTAGCCAATGACCTCGAGCGCCCATTGGGGGATGGATTCGACCTAGAAAAACAACTGGATGAGTATCGCAAACAGTACCTCAGCCGAGCGTGGAAAGAATCGAATGGCATCAAAGTCAAAGCCGCAGAGTTGCTCGGTCTAAAAAGCCATCAAACATTAACCAACCAAATGGCGCGTCTTGGAGTACCGTTTGAAAGCTAGTGCTTTGTTCCAGCTAGGAACTAGGGTTGGCTACTGGTAGCCGGAGTCGCCAGACTTCGGTTACTACGGGCTTCCCCCTGAATTCTGGCGAATTCAGCTACCCTATAATATTGCGTCACGTTCCGTTTTCGCGCGCATTGATAAGCACCGATGCATAAGTTTCTTGGCACAACCACGTAGCAGCGTCTCTCCGCAGACGCTGAAAATTGCGAGTCTCGGAGAGGCTCGCCTACATGAGGTTATACCCC
>JAYTVL010000604.1:0-3250 GCA_043744075.1 Pirellula sp.
ATACTCATGTTTGGCTTCCGTGCTTGCGGGTAAGGTGTTGTAAACTAACAACTTATACGCAGCCGGGGCCACTTTAGTTTGCATTTGCATGAATAATCCTCGCTAGCGTGCGGGCTGGCAGGCTAGAAATCTCTTGCGCATCCGGCCCTCATGCTAGCGCATTGAGGCTCAGAAATTGCAAAGTGAGTGTCATTAGACTAACGAAACCACTAAAGTTTCTCGTTCCCGGGCTCTGCCTGGGAACGCACTGCTCCGGCGGCTCTGCCTCGCTTCGCAATGCAAGCGAAACACGTATTCTTGCCGATTCGGCAGGCAGAGCCTGCAAGTCAGTGGGTTCCAAGGCAGAGCCCTGGAACCAGTCGGTGGCGATCGGCGAGAAGTGTCGTAATTTCATTGTTTTAGTTCTTGCTTTGTTCGGGCTTGTTCCGTCGGTGCACAGCTTCGAAGGAGCCGTTTCGGAAGATCATGCAGAGATTACGTTTCAAAGTGCAGTCCTTCCGTTTCTGGCCAAAAACTGCTTCGCTTGCCATGGGAACGGTGAGTCCAAAGCGGATCTTTCATTGGACAAGTACAAGGATGACTTATCATTGATTAAGGATCGCAAGGTTTGGGACAACGTCGTCAACATGCTTGAAAAGCATGAAATGCCTCCAAAGGAAGAAGCACTGATACGGATGGCCCAGAGAATCCGCCACCGCCGAAACTGCCAGACACACATATTCGTTTGATGGCTCATGCTGCTGGACTTGATCCTCAATCTGCAGCTAAGGAAATAGTTACACGGTTTGCATCGAAAGCTTTCCGAAGACCCGTCCGATCTACGGAAGTGGATGACTGCATGTCTCTATACGAAGCATGTGCGAAAAAGAATATGCGTTTCGAGATTTGTGTCCGAGCGGCCCTCCTACGCGTGTTGGTCTCTCCTTACTTTCTGTACCGCGTTGAAATCGATCCAGCCAATGTGGGACCGGGGGCCACTTACGCCATCAGCGAATACGACTTGGCCAGTCGACTATCCTATTTTCTTTGGAATAGCATGCCAGATGACGACTTGCTGGGGCTGGCTGCAAACGGAAAGCTGAAAACCGAGATAAGTGCTCAAGTTCAACGATTGGTAGAAGATCCAAAATCTGTTTCGTTCATTGAGAACTTTGCCGAACAGTGGTTGGTCTTGCGTAAATTAGATATCGCATCGCCTGACCCAAAGTTGTTTCCTGAGTTTACTCCCGAACTGAAGAAGGCAATGGCCCGTGAGAGCCTGCTCTTCTTTCAAGCAATGATTCGCGAGGATCACAGTATCCTCGATTTGCTAAGTGCCGATTTCACCTATCTCAATGGCCCTCTTGCCAAGCACTATGGCGTTCCGAATATCAATGGAAAGGAATTTGTTCGCGTTCCATCGCCACCCCATCGAGGTGGAATCATGACGCAAGCAAGCATTCTGACATTAACTTCGAATGCGACTCGAACGTCGCCTGTGAAACGAGGCACGTTTGTATTGGAGCAGATTCTCAATTCTCCGCCGCCACCTCCTCCTGCCGACGTACCCGCCTTGGAGGAGGATAAAATACTCACCGGCAGCGTTCGCCAAGTGATGGAACAACATCGAGAGAATGCGATGTGTGCGTCCTGCCACTACAAGATGGATCCGCTTGGTTTTGCATTTGAGAATTTCAACGCGATTGGTGGCTGGCGAGACAAGGATGGCGAATTCGCAGTGGACCCGTCTGGCGTGTTGCCTAGCGGGCAATCGTTTAATGGCCCTGATGCCGGAATCACTTCCAAAACGAATGGCATGGGTTTACATCCCGCAGGGTGCTTACATGCCCAATTGGATGCCGACCACAGAGGGAGAGAACTTTGAGCTGACGCCCAGCCTTCAACCTATGGCCGAGCACAGAAAAGAAATGATCGTGTTCGGTGGACTTACGTGCGACAAAGGGCGAGCCAATGGCGACGGGGGGGTGACCATGCTCGTGCCGGTGGTGCGTTTCTGACAGGTGCACAGCCAAAAAAGACGGCAGGTGTCAATTTCCAAGCTGGACAATCTGCGGACCAATTTGCTGCTTTGCGACTTGGGGACAAGACTCGACTGCCATCGCTTGAGATCGCCATTGAAGCTTATCGGGGGGCTGGCGATTGTGATAGCGGTTACTCCTGTGTCTACGAGCATACACTTGCATGGCGGAATGCCACCTCTCCGTTACCCACCGAGGCCAATCCAAAAGGTGTTTTCGATCGCCTTTTTTCGGATCAAGCCAAAGATGCTGTGACGCAATCTCGCCGCGAGCTACGTGCCAGTGTTTTGGATTTAGTTCTGGCGGATGCCAAGGACCTTCAACGATCACTCGGTGGTGCTGACAAGCAGAAAATGGATCAGTATTTGACCGGTGTACGCGAGGTGGAGCAACGGATCGTTCGCGCGGACAAGCTCTCACCAGTCATACTCCCAGACGATGTGTCTCGCCCAAGCGGTGTCCCGGCAGACTTAACCGAACATATTCGATTGATGTGCGACTTGATGGTCCTGGCCTTTCAAACGGACGTGACACGGATCTGCACCTTCATGTTTGCCAGAGAGGGTAGCGAGCAAAAGTACCGAATGGCAGGAGTGAACGAGGGGCACCACTCCATCTCACACCACCAGAACAAGCAGGAGAACATCGACAAACTCAACGCGATTAGCGTGTACCACATGCAGCAGTTCGCATATCTCATAGGCAAGTTGAAGAGCGTTCAGGAAGGCGATGGAACGTTGTTGGATAACTGCATGATCGCTTATGGAAGTGCGATTTCTGACCCGAATCGGCATAACCATCATGACTTGCCAATCATCATGGCAGGGAAAGGTGGCGGCACCATCCAGTCAGGCAGGTACATCCGTTACCCAGAGGAAACTCCGCTCAACAATCTATGGCTGGCGATGCTCGATCGCTTCGGCGCGCCATCGCAGAAACTGGGTGACAGTACAGGTATACTCGGTGGACTTTCCTAAGATGGACCAAATTGAGCTCGAGTTGATCTTTTGAAGATTAACGCAACCTAAATTCCGACGCTTCCCGCTAATCGCCAGTATGTAACTCTTGCGAATGCAATCGTTTCCGTTGGCTTTACGCCCAATGGCACTCACTTTGCGAATTTTGAGCCTCTATGCGCTAGCTAGTGTCTGTCCGGAAATTGCTTCGAAGCTGTTTTTTGGCAAACCGAACGGTCAAGATTGTAGCTCGAAGAATTGATTGCGACTCGCTTG
>JAYTVL010000605.1:0-11115 GCA_043744075.1 Pirellula sp.
AGGCGAGCGGCAGGCTGTGAGATACCAGTTGTAGTTTGGGACCATTGTCCCGAACGAATCAACGGACGGGACATTGGTCCCATCCTACGGTACTTTTCAGTCTGCCCCTCGCCTTAGCACGTCGTGGAAGTCAAAGTTGACATTGGGTAATGTCTGAAATAAGCTTCAGAATGTTCCAGATTAGAAAGTGTTTTGAAAACGGGTCAGGAACTTGCCAGCTGCCATATGAATGACTTCGACTTTGAGGACTATCTTGCGCGATACGAAATGGCATCGCAAAATAAAGAGGAAAACGAGTTCTTTGCTGAGCACCCTGTCCCAGAGATCTGGCGCGAACGATTCGAAGGTGCCCAGCGAACGCTTCGTCGATTGAGCAATTTCTGGAAGCAAACAACTCAGGGGTCAGTCGATTTAGTTTCCATTCCAAAGGACGTGTTCGAACGATTCGAGTTGAATCGTTTTGAGATTCATGCCGAATTAGGACGTGGCGGGTTTGGCGTTGTCTATCATGCTTGGGATACGGTACTTGAACGGGAAGTTGCCCTGAAAGTTCCTCGCATCGAGAGTTTCGCGGACCCGCATTTACAGCGACGCGTCTCTCAGGAAGCAAAGTTAGCCGCATCCCTGAATCATCAGTACATCGTCCCTATTTTCGAAGCAATTCCATATGGCGTTTATTGCTGCGTCGTGTCGGCCTATTGCACCGGTGGTAATCTTGCCGAGTACACGGCAAAGAATAAATTGTCGTTCCAAGAGATTGCTGAGCTAGCGACCTATCTGGCCGAAGCATTAGATTATTGTCATCGCAAAGGGGTCGTGCATCGCGACTTGAAACCTGCAAATATCATGCTCAAGGAAGAGCCGTGTGGCAAACTCCCCTTTACACCGCAACTCGTCGATTTTGGACTGGCAAAGCCATTCTCGCTATCTGGATTGACTAACAGTTCCAGTATTTTCATTGGCACGCCAGAATACATGGCACCCGAGCAAGTCGATAAGCATTTCGGACCAATTGGACCACAAACAGATATCTATGGATTCGGATGTATCTTGTACGAACTCTTAACGGGCTCTCCGCCTTATGCAGGAAAAAGCTTGGTCGAAGTGATCGATCTGATTCGGTCAGAGTACACGCCGATAATTCTTGAAAGTAATACGAATGTCGATCCGGATCTGTTGACGATTTGTTTGACTTGTTTGCATAAGCGCAGCGGCGATCGCTACGAATCCGCAGCGGAATTAGCTGAAGATCTACGTCGATATGGTCGCGGCGAGCCGATTCGCGCAAAGCAATTATCTTGGCCCTATCGTGGCCTTATCTGGTGCCAGCAGACGCAGCGATTTCGCGATTCGGGCATGGTAGTTATCGCCGCCAATGTCGCGATGATAGGATCAATGACACTTACCGTCTTGATGTCGGCAATGTATATAATTCCTCGGCCCCAGGCAAGTTTTCCAATCGCACCTTTTTTCTTTGCGATCATCTCGATGATCTTAACGCATATGCCTCTGATCTACGTAGGCTGGAAGATTATACAAATGCGTCTTTGGGCGATTATTGTCAGTGCTGTAAGTGGCGTGATCTTGGCTGCCTTTTTTTTCACATTCGTGTTTGACTTGCTTCCCTCAAGAGAACTCTATTGGATGGACATACCCGGATTTAGAGTCATCTACTCAGCACATAGCATATTGATGGTTTTCCAGTGCCTAGCCAGCGGCGTTGCAGCGATCGCCTGGAAAGAACGCAAAAGACGGCTTGCTGTAGTGGATCAGTCCTAACGAATCGCTTAGCGGAAACGTCTATGTCTATAACACAAGTGGCGGATTGCTCGGCTCATGGGCAGCGAGCGGAATGAATTCCACGGCCCAAGTGGAAGGCATCACTACAAACGGAATCGACGTCTGGTTGGTCGACAACAAGCTAGACAAGGTTTACAAATACGCGGGCGCAGCTAGCTTGTTGTCCGGTAGCCAGAGCGCCGCAAGTAGCTTTAACTTGAACTCGAACAATAGCAGTCCCAAGGATTTAGTAACAGATGGCGCGAGCATCTGGGTTGTCAACGACAGTACTACGGACAAGGTTTTTAAGTACTCGCTGAACGGTTCGCTGATCGGTAGTTGGACGATTTCGACCCCTCTCGCAAGTAGTCCAACCGGCATTACGCTTAACCCGGCAAGCCCTAGTGAACTTTGGATTGTCGATAAAGGAACCGCGATAGTCTATCAATACAATGCCGCTGCCGGCGTGACATCCGGTTCGCTTTCTGCGTCGTCGAGTTTTGCGCTAGCTGCTGGCAATACCAACCCGCAAGGCATCGCTGACCCACCAACTGGAGACAGCGTTCCGATCGTGACCTCAGTCATGGCACCTATGGCACCCCTGATGTCGTCCAAGGCAATCGACTCTGCACTTGCCCAGTTATCGGATGACTTCGTGCGTAGACAACCTGTCAGTACTTTCGAAATCGATCATTCCGACAGCGAGCAGTCGTTGGCACCACCATTGTCAACCAATAGCTTGGTCCAATTCCCAACTCAACAGTCCATGCAACCTGCGATAAGTGAGAATCGAACGTCATCCCAATCCAAGCGATTGGACGGTACGACAGACGACATCTTTTCGAATTGGGACACGGACCAGTTGAAGGAATTCAACATTTAGTATTATCGATAGCATGCCATTCAGTATGGTACGGTCGCGTAAAACGGTGTTGTCGGTATTGATAGCCCAACGGGCTTACACATTTGCAGCCCAGGGCAGAGCGACGCGGCATAGCCGCAAAGCGCCGCCCTGGGTATCCGATCAACCTCGCAAAATCGCCCTGTAAGGGCAAAACATTCACTACTCCGATCGAATCGTCCATTTATGTTTTGCCCTTTCAGGGCTAAATCTATCATTTGATGTCATTACCCGGGGCGGCGCTTTGCGGTTTCACCGCGACGCTCTGCCCCGGGCTGCCATTGTGTTAGCCCGTTGGGCTATAAGTCCATTACCCAGGCTTCCCGCCGAAGGAGAGCGCTTTGGCGCCAACCACACTGCCTACCATCCGGTACGCAATCGCGGCGCAAGGTTTGCGCGCCGCGGAAAGCGTTTCCATTTTAGCAAGCCATCGAAAGCAGATCGAATGAAAACTACCTCTCGCCGTGAACAAAATTACCGTCGCAACAATGTTGCACCCAAACGCCACACACGACGGCGGCTATTTATGGAATCGCTAGAAGAACGAGCGCTCATGGCAGGACTGGTAGGTTACTGGGCTGCCGAAAATAACGCATTAGATACTGCGGGGGCAGCACAGGTAAACAACGGCACGTTGCTAAACGGGACGGCCTTTGCCGCTGGGCAGGTGGGTCAGGCTTTTAGTTTTGATGGGGTCAATGATCGCGTGCAGATCGCTGATTCGCCAAGTTTTCAACTCACGCAGTCGTTATCGTTAGAGGGTTGGATCAAGGTCAACGCCCTTCCCGCGACCATTGAGGCAATGATTTTTTTTCGAGGCGATAGCCGAGGTGGTTTGGACCCATACGTCTTGATGCTAAATCCGAGCGGTCAACTTCAATTTAGGATTTCTTCCGAGACGGCGGGTGCACAAATTCAAGCGCCGGTTTCGATTGGACAGTTCATCCATGTAGCGGCAACGCTAGACGATTCGACGGGATTGATGTCACTGTATCAAAATGGAGTCCTGGCGGCTCAGGCATCTACGGCAATTCGGCCATTTGCGGCGCTGGACCCAACTCAAAATCCTGCCGTGGGAATCGGGAATGCAAACTCAACCTATAACGCGGTTTTCACTGGCCTCATCGATGATTTGAAACTCTATGATCATGCGCTCGCAGCCAGTGACGTGTTAGCGGATTTCAATGCCAGCAAGGGAAGTTTGCAACCGTCCATGACGCTTTCTATTAGCGATGTTTCTTTGACGGAAGGGAGTTCGCACTTTAACGTCAGCATGCCGGACTTAGTTACTGAAGCGACCAACGGCGGGCTTAACCGATCATCTGGAATGACATACGGTCCAGATGGAAACCTGTACGTGGGCAGTTTTGGCTCCAGGGAGATTCTGAAGTACAGTCCGAGCGGAACATTCCTTGGGGCTTTTGTGAGTAACGCCAATAACGGTGGACTAACGACGCCCGCTGTTGACGGGGTTATTTTCCGCCCCGACGGCAAGCTTTACGTTGCGTCGCGAGACAACGCAAATGTCTTGCGATTCGATGCTACGACCGGTGCGTATATCGATGAGTTTATTAAGGCGGGGAGTGGAGGGCTCTCGCAAATCAAAAGAATGGAGTTTGGCTCCGACGGAAATATCTATCTGAGCAGTGCCGGTACAAATCAAGTGTTACGTTTCAGCGGATCATCCAGAGCCTATCTCGGACAATTTGTTAGCGCAGGGAGCGGAGGGCTGGCCAATCCGCGCAGTCTAACTTTTGGGCCAGATGGCAATCTCTACGTTTCAAGCACCGGCAGTAACTCGGTATTGCGATACCATGGAACCACAGGCGTTTTTATCGACGCTTTCATTCCTTCGAAACGAGGTGGTCTATTTAACCCAGGTGAATTGCTGTTCAATAATGGAAACCTGTATGTTGCCAGCCAGAGTTCCAATCAAGTTTTGCGATTTGACGGAACAACGGGTGCGTTCATGGATGCTGTTGTGCCGTCGAATAGCGTTACAATGGACGGGCCTATCGGATTATTGGTTGCAACTGACGGAAATTTGCTGGCTGGTAGCGCGGGCAAGGTTCATCGATTTGGTGCATCTACAAACGCAGTTTTTGCAGTCAACTTGGCGTCGTATTGGCCAACAACGGTAACGGTTGACTACCAGACCGCAAACGTCAGCGCTCAGTCAGGCTCTGACTATCAAGCCTTGCCCCCCGGATCACTGACCTTCTTGCCGGGTGCCCCAAGAACGCAGACCATCGTGATCCCAACGATGGACGATTCGAATATCGAAACTACAGAAACATTTACCGTAACTCTTTCCAATGAGAGTGGCGCCAATATCCAGAAATCGCAGGGCATAGGTACAATGTTTGACAACGACACAAAATTCTATGTTGTCGACGATTCAACGCTCAACCGGAACTTCGAATACGCCGACAATGGCACAGCGGGTGAGAACTATAACTTGACAACCGCCAATACCGCTCCGCGCGGAGCGGCGAGCACAGTTGCTGGCGATAAGGTCTGGGTCGTCGACGCCAATCGAAATGTCTATGTGTATAACGCACATGGTACCCTCGTGGGATCCTGTTCTGCCGGCAGCTTGAATGGCTCATCGGTCGTTGAAGGCATTACCGTCCACGGCAACGACGTTTGGATTGTCGATGCAAAATCCGACAAAGTCTATCGCTATGACGGTGCCGCTAGCCGCCTCTCGGGTAGTCAAAACGCAGCCAGCAGCTTCAACCTCAATAGCAGCAACACCAGTCCCAAGGACCTAGTGACCGACGGCGCAAGCATCTGGGTTGTCAACGATAGTACGACAGACAAGGTTTTTAAGTACTCGCTGACCGGTTCGCTGATCGGTCCACGCCGCTCGCCTAAAGCTGGCTGATTTCGGTAAAGCTCCTTTTTAGCGATGCATACAATCCTTGGTATACCGGAAACGCCTCGTCGTATTTCTTTTGTGAAGATTTCTGTGGCGAGATCTTTTCGACTACTTGAATGGTCGCCTTACAAGCCTCTTCGATGTTCTTGTAAGCACCATCGCCAACCGCAGCCAGCAATGCGACACCATAGGCCGGTCCTTGTTCAGCGTTGATCGTACATGCTTTTTGACCAAACGTGTCCGCCAATATTTGTTTCCAGAGTGGGCTCTTTGCACCACCGCCGCTTACCCGAATCTCCTTCACTGGGACTTTCAGCTCCTGGAGAATTTGAAGGCTTTCTCGCAACGAAAAACCAACGCCCTCCATCACTGACCGGGCCATGTGACCTCGCGTGTGCTTGTTCGTCAATCCAATGAAGCAACCTCGCGCATTTGGATCCGCGTGCGGTGTGCGCTCGCCGGCAAGATAGGGGAGAAAGAATAATCCATCGCTGCCTGCTGTAATTGCTGCTGCCTCTCGATTGATTGTTTCATATGGATCGCTTCCCTTTTTCATTGCCAGCTCGGCACAGAGTTGGCTGACAAACCACTGCAATGATCCAGCCGCCGACAAAGTAACTCCCATCATGTGCCACTTGTCGTGAACTGCATGACAGAATGTGTGCAGTCGACCAAGTGAGTCGAATTGCGGTTCATCGTTATGGCAAAACATGACTCCGGAAGTACCAAGAGATGCAGTAAGCACTCCTTGTTTGACGATCCCATTTCCGACCGCTCCGGCGGCGCAATCGCCAGCTCCGCCAACAACTTTGCATTCAGCGGACAGACCAAGTTCCGCGGCGACGTCTGGCAATAGAGTTCCGGTCACTTGCTCTGATTCAAACACCGGAGCAAGAATCGATGGGTCGATCTCAAGTTTGCTGAGCAGCTCTTTTGACCATGTTCGATTCTTGACATCCAACAGCAGCATTCCGCTAGCATCGCTTGCGTCGGTAGCAAAGACTCCAGTCAATCGACGGCGAACATCGTCCTTGGGCAAAAGGAGGTGCGTAAGAGCGTCGTAGTTTTTTGGCTCACGATTTCTCAACCAAAGTAGCTTGGGTGCCGTAAAGCCTGTCAAAGCCGGATTGGCCACCATTTGGATGAGGGCTTCGCGACCGCCTGCCTTCGTAGTAATTTCCTCGCATTCCGCGACGGTACGTTGATCGTTCCAAAGCAACGCAGGTCGAATTACGTTCCCCTTTTTATTGAGAAAAACGGAGCCATGCATTTGACCAGACAATCCGATCGCCTTGACGTCCGACTTCTTTGCCTTGCTCTTTTTTACAACTGCTTTTATTGTTTTTTTGACTGCTTGCCACCAATCTTCTGGGTCCTGTTCGGTCCAAAGAGGCTTCGGCATTTGAATTGGATAATCCGCCGTGGATTCGGCCAAGATCGTTCCGTGTTCGTCCATGATGAGGCTCTTCGTTCCGGAAGTGCCAATATCAACGCCAATATAAAGTGCCATGAATTAGCCCCTGGTTGTGATCGGAAAAACAGGAATACGAAACACCCGTACTTGAACGTCCATTTTGCTTGTCCGCATACTATACTGTTGCAAATCCAAGAACAAAATCGCCCATCAAGAATGACGATCAAATCTTTTGAAACCCGAGTTGCCATTTCGATGCCCTTGAAAATCTTTATGAAGTTTGGGTTTCTATTGCTCTTTTTTGGTTTGATCAGCCTATCGGGATGCGGTTCTAGCTCGAAAAATCCAGAACCGGTTGCTGAACCACCAGCTTCGTCCCGACCAGCATTGAAAATCTGGATAGTCGACGCCCCTGAACTTGAAAAGGTGATTTCCGTTCGCTGGCAAGCCGCTTCGGACCAAACTTTGAAGATCGAGCAAATCCCATTGGATCGTATCTCAACCCGTGATCCCTTTAATGCGGACGTGGTAATCTACCCAGGAATTTTGCTTGGTGACCTTGTCCAAAAAGAAGCGATTGGACGTTTGCCGGCTCAAGCCATGGCGAAACGTGAACCAGATGCTGAGGAACCGGTGCGTTGGCGCAACATCGTGACATTCGGCGGTCAAGTGTATGCCGTCCCTTTGGGGGCATCCAATCTTGGCATGGTCATGGTGGGGTTGGACGATTCACCATTGAAAGAACTGGACGTGCTTTTGAGTGGCATTAGAGACTTGAACGCTCAATCGATGGAACAATGGTCGCTATTTCTAAACCAAGCTGAATCGGTTTTGGCAACCAGCCTTGCAGATCGCCGAAAATCACTTACAGATCGCCTTTCGAAAATCACTCCAGACGAAAAAGCTTGGCTCGTCGATCGTTTCCTTTTTGTTGCGTCGACGACAAATGCCCGCAGCCGCGGCTTGTTTGATCTTGTGAAGATGGCATCGCGATTGCACCAAGCGGATTTCAGTAACAGTGCGAAAGTCTTGTCCAGGATCGCGCAGATATTCCCCGAAACCATCGCGGTTGATCCAACGAAAGCATGGGACTTGGCTGTTTCGAAAACGGACGCCGCCAGCTTCGCTGTTGGTTGGCCAAACTCGATCGTTGGGACTGCTTCCGACTCGATTTCCGAATTGAATGGTATTTTGGCGGTCGCTCCACTGACTTGGAATCCAAATAGGGGTTTGATCGCGTCGGTCGGGAAGAAGACAAGACAAACGGCGATTTCGTGTCAATTTCTTGTATGGCTTTCCGAACCGGAACAACGAGAAGCGTTGCGAGCCGTTTGTTCAGGCATTGAATTGAATGTTCAACAAAGCGATCGAAATAATGTACGCGACGATTACAGGGCATTTCAAACGGTAAATCGCAGAGATTCGCGAGTCGAATCCATGGCGATCTCTTTACGGATGGCGAACGCTATTCAATATAGAGCAATCCTTGCTGACTGCTTGGTTGCCGCGCTACGTGAACCCGATCAAATCGATTCGATATTTGCATCTTGCTCGGAGAAATGGGACCAATTGACGGCCAAGCTCGGAATCGAGACTCAAAGAATCTCCGAGGAGCAATCGCTCGGATATCGCAAATAAATTGAAGACATACAAATCGGCATCGATCAAAACATGGGCCGTAAACCGCGGGCTAGCGCCCTGCGGCTAATCAGCCGCCACGCGCTAGCGTCCGGTTCAACCCGACTAATGATCGACGCCAACAAATCTTACAAACGGAATGCAAAACTAGTGACGCCACTCAGGCAAATTATTCTCAATACCGAGAGCAAACGGGGGTTCTCAGGTCGTCATCCTTGGATTCTCGTGAGTTCGATTATTGAGCCGGCGTCGACTCCGCAAGTAGGCGAACAGGTCGATCTGGTCAATTCCGAAAACAAATGGATTGGTCGCGGGCTTTATAACCCCAATAGTCGTATTCGTGTTCGCTTGTACACGTGGGACACCAACGAACTGATCAACAAAGATTTGATTTCGAGTCGGCTTGATCGAGCTATCCAGTTGCGAACGAGGCTGGCAAACGGCTCGCATCAACAAGCACTCCGCATCGTGTTTAGCGAAGCGGACCAGCTGAGCGGCTTAGTGGTTGACAAGTATGCAGAGCATCTGGTCATACAGTTAACGGCTGCTGCTTTGTATCCGTTTCTGGATACGATCGTCGATAGACTCTTTCATCATTATCGACCGCTGAGTATTTCGTTGCAGGTCGACGAACGCACCGGCAAAAGCGAGGGGATGGAATCTGAGCAGCGATTCTTGGTCGGGAGCGCACCGTTGGAGTCGGTAATGATCGAGGAAAACGGCCTTCTTTGGAACGTCGATATTGTCGGAGGTCAGAAGACTGGCTACTACTTAGATCAACGTGAGAATCGTCTCGCCGCAGCAAGATGGACACAACCAAACGCGCGAGTACTAGACATTTGCTGTTATGTTGGTGGCTTTGCTTTGACAATCGCAAAAAATTGTGCAACACGAGAGATTATCGCAGTCGACAGCAGCGAAAAGGCATTGCAAAGCGCTCAGCAGCACGCAACTTTGAATCATTTAGAAAACCGCATTAGCTGGGAACAAGCCGATTTCTTTGAATCGTTATCGAGCAAATTGGATGCTGGGGAAAAATTTGACACGATTGTTCTCGACCCACCACGTTTGGCCGGTTCCAGGGATCAGTTGCAGCGTGCATTGAGCGCATACCATCGGCTGAATTTCCTGGCTGTTCGCATGCTCAATCCCGGAGGAACGCTGATTACATGTAGTTGTTCGGGGCGAGTGTCACGAGAGGACTTCCGGGATATGCTGCGAGGAGTTGGGACACGGACTAGGCGAGAAATTCAAGTGCTTGAAGAGCGCGGTGCAGCGCCCGATCACCCGAGTTGCATGAGTTGCCCAGAGACCGATTACCTGAAATGTATCGTCGCCCGCGTCCTCTAGGATGCGTGGCAACACGTAGGTCATCCTGTGCTCAGGCTGACATGAACTATCATCTATCGACCGTTGCTTTATGAACTCACTTATAACCATTGAAGAGTACGACAAGAATCACCTTGCTCAAGTCGCAGTCTTTGCGCTCGAACAAGCCGGTATTCAATGTTTTTTGCAAAACGAAACCATTGTCGCAATGGATTGGTTCATTGCCAACGCGGTGGGTGGAATCCAATTGCAAGTCGCGACAGAAGATGTTGCTGAGGCCCAACGCGTTCTTTCGGAAATCCGAGAAAAACGAGACGATTCTAGAAAGGATACATGGGTTGCGTTTCGATGTGCTAAATGCAAGAAACCGGTAGCATTTTCAGGAATCAGTTTAGGGCGCGTCGAATCATGTCCAAAATGTGGAAATTACGTAGATGTACCAGTGCAGTCAGATCCTGAGCTCGACGAAGTAGAGGTTCGATCGACGATCGAAACTTTTAGGTCAGACTCAAACCCTTTAGGCACGAGCTTTCTATCAAGTAAGAGTTCCTATTTGTGGGATGCGTTTTACATACTTTGCATTTTGGCATCTTTTTTGGTCGTTTTTGCAGCCGTTTTCGGTTGGATTTGAATCAAAACTCAGAGTCCCAAAAGCTTATCTGCACAAATTCCTGCGAATCTAGAGATAACCAATGAATATTCCAACGATTTACACCGACTGTCGAGTCGTCTGCTTGGACGACTTAGATGAATTGAATCATGTTAATAATCTCCAGTATCTGCGTTGGACCCTCAAGGCAGCGAGTGAGCATTCGAAGTTCGTAGGCTGGCCCGCGGATCGATACCGAGAATCCGGCACTGGATGGATCGTGCGGTCCCATAAAATCACTTACAAGGTGCCTGCACAGTTGGGGGACGAGATTGTGATTCGAACTTGGATTGATGTATTCGATCGGGTGTCTGCTCTTCGCAAATACGAGATCGTACGAAAGTCAGATGACCGTACGTACGCTATGGCCGAGACGAGATGGGTGTTCGTGGATTTAGCAACGCTGAAACTGATCGCAATACCCGACGAAGTGCGATCCGCGTTTGCAGTGAGATAGGCTTCTAGACTGTCATAGTTTTCTAGCTACTCACACGCCCTTCGTACCTCAGGGCGTGCCACCCAAT
>JAYTVL010000606.1:0-11006 GCA_043744075.1 Pirellula sp.
GGTCGATTCGCGAGTGACGCCGTTAGTACGCCAAAACAAGGTTGGTGGGGGACAAGCCCCCGACCAACCTGAAAGGCCAGATCGCAGAACGGAACAGAATTCGCATCAACGCATTTTTCGTAAACTGCTATTTGTCGCACAGCCCAGGTCAAGGCTCCTAGGAAGACTATGGTCAAAAGAAGAAAGTCGCATTCGCGTTCTAGTAGCGATAAGCGTCGGCTTTATACGGGCCGTTCTTGTCGCAACCAAGATAATTCGCCTGGGCTGTCGAGAGCGTTGTAAGTTTGACACCTAGTTTACCCAAGTGCAAACGTGCGACTTCTTCGTCCAGGTGTTTTGGCAACGTGTAGACTGTCTTTTGGTACTTTCCCGATTTACGTTCAATCCACAATTCGAGTTGCGCCAAGACTTGGTTGGTGAAGCTGGTGCTCATAACAAAACTTGGATGGCCTGTGGCGCATCCCAAGTTCATCAAGCGACCTTCGGCCAAAACCAAAATGCTGTGCTTGGTGTCATGAAAATACCATTGGTCGAACTGAGGCTTGATGTTGCGGCGCTCGACTTTGCCGGACTTTTGCATCTTTTCAAGACCAGCCATATCGATTTCGTTATCGAAGTGACCGATGTTGCAAACGATAGCTTTGTCTTTCATCTTGGCCATGTGTTCTGCCGTGATGATATCCTTGTTTCCGGTTGCGGTAACGTAGATATCAGCCACAGGGAGGAAGTCTTCCAACGTCTTGACTTCGTAGCCTTCCATAACGGCTTGCAATGCGCAAATCGGGTCGATCTCAGTGACGATAACGCGACAGCCTTGACCCTTGAGAGATTGACAGCAGCCCTTGCCCACGTCACCGAATCCGCATACGACAGCAACTTTTCCGGCTAGCATGACGTCGCTGGCACGATTGAGTCCGTCGATTAGAGAGTGGCGGCAACCATAAAGATTGTCGAACTTGCTCTTGGTGACCGAGTCGTTGACGTTGATGGCTGGGAATAGCAATGTTTTTGCCTTGGCCATTTCGTACAGGCGCTTAACACCAGTCGTCGTTTCTTCCGAAACACCCATGCAAACTTTGCCCATGGCTGTATACCGACCTGGGTTAACGACCAATTCTTTGCGAAGGAGCTCGAGGATAACGCCCCACTCTTCGGGCTCGCTATCAGCATTGAAAGAGGGTACTTTGCCAGCGGCTTCGTATTCGGTTCCTTTGTGGATGAGCATGGTTGCATCGCCACCGTCGTCGACTATCAAATCTGGTCCGGTTCCATCGGGCCATACCAAGGCTTGAACGGTGCACCACCAGTATTCCGTAAGTGTCTCACCTTTCCATGCGTAAACGGGACTTCCGATTGGATTGTCCAGAGATCCGCCACGACCAACGACTACGGCTGCAGCCGCTGAATCTTGTGTCGAGAAGATATTGCAGCTAACCCAACGTACGTCAGCACCTAGATCGACCAACGTTTCGATCAGCACGGCTGTTTGCACTGTCATGTGCAGAGAGCCCATGATCTTGGCACCTGCAAGTGGCTTGGTCTTTCCGTGTCGAGCACGCAAAGCCATCAACCCTGGCATTTCATCTTCTGCAAGTTGAATTTCTTTGCGACCGAGGGATGCGAGTTCTTCAGCTTCCTTGCGATTGCCGGCTGCCAAGAAATCGAAAGCGCGAACCTTGAACGGCACGCTAGATCCATTGGCGTTAACTACTTGCGTGTTTTTTTTATCGACAACAGTACTCATTTGAACAATGCTCCTGGAAATGATTGGCCGGCTGAGACAGCCGGACCTACGTGAAATTAGAAACCTTATCGGACTGCGGTAGTGACAAACAAGCCAGTTCCTTTGGCGTCGGTCTCTGGTGGCATCAACGCATATCTCGTCTGCTGCCAGCCAGACTGGCTCATCCATGATTGAATTTGGTCGGCAGGAAATCCCTGCCAGGAGTGGCCTAGTTCCTCACGGTACTCGGACCTGTCATGCGGAACCATATCAACCACGATCAACTTTCCACCATGCTTGGTCACTCGCCTAGCCTCGTGGAAAACGGATTGAGGAGTTTGTAGATATGGCAACACAAGTATCAATATGACGTGCGAAAGCGTTTCGTCTTCGATGGGTAACTGAGTCAACTCGCCACGCCGAAGGTCGATATTGCCCAAATCTTTGAGCCGTTTGCGAGCCGACAGCATCATGGCTGCGGACGAATCTACAGCAACAACTTGCTTAACCCACGGTGCAATGGTTTGGGCGACCGCTCCCGTTCCACATCCCAGATCGCCGACAACAGCATCCTGAGGGAACCCGGCAGCGAACGCCCAAGCATCGACCCGGTGGCCAAACAACTCGGCACGTAGTCGATCCCATTTGCCGGATGCGGACGAAAAGAATGCTTGCGACTTCGAGCGTCTAGCTTCGACGACTTGTTCGAGCCTCGCGTCGTCTTGGTCCGAAGTGCTGTTCGGAACGCTATGACTTTTTACTACGTTCCACAATTTCTTTTGTGCCAAATCCATTTCGCCGTTTGGCATTCGATACAAATTGCTGGTTCCATCGCGTCGCGACACTACCCACCCATCGTCAGACAGCAGCTTCAGATGTCGACTAACAGTGCTTTGAGGAAGTTGAAGTGTGGTACACATTTCGGCGACGGTAAGTTCGGTTCGTTCCAAAAGTCGTAGCAGCCTTGCACGGGTCGAATCCGACAGACTTAGCATCCAGGGGATCATTGGGGCTGTATTGGTCATTTTTTTAACAACTTATTAATATCCGCTCATCCGGATGAAAGGATAACACTTTCAAGTCAAATATCAAGGTCAAAGCACCATTTTTTGCAAAAACGTCTCCATTTCGCCTGATTTTGTTCGTTTTTGGTTCTCAGCATCGCGACTTGTTTAACCCGCGTAGCGGCTGGCGGGAAAAGATGGCATCCATCCAGAGCCAGCCGGGTGGACAGAGCGGGCGGCATGTATCCAGGCCCCGCGATTTCCGCTAATCGCTCCGATCGGTTAAACATGGCATCGCCTCGCCGTCTTAATCGTTCCGAATATTCTGATTGTAGAGTTTGGGGCGATTCGCAAGGCAAATGGATTCGGTCGGGAAGAAACTCTTGAGGAAATTCAGGGCGTTCTAGCCAGATTCCCCAATTGCAAACTAGCTTTCGAATGTCGTCATTAGGCGAACGGCAGATTGGAATATACAAGCTGGACTCGCAAGAGTTCAGTGTCCGAGTTCTATGGATCAGAAGTCTTGCGACTCCTGCTACCGTTTAATGACACGACGCAAGATTGGAAGTTGGCATCGAACCTTGAAAACCAGGAACGGAGTATGCAAAGACTGATCAAAAAAACAATCAATCGAATGCAAGCCCCGATTTGCCCGAAACGCTTTTGCATTTCCACGGCAAGTATCGTCGCGTTCAGCCTTTTCTGCGTGGCGACAGTCAATTGGACGGTCAACCCATACGGTCAATATAGCTCGAATTGTTTTGAGCCAATTGTTCAAGATTCGCGATGCGAAAAAGTCGAACTTTTCGAACGCCTAGAGACCGCTCCACTAGGTTTGATACTTGGTTCATCTCGAGCCCTTAAGTTTGAACCGGAGTATCTTCAAACGCGCACTTCGCAGACATTCTTTAATTTTGCTGTCAACCATGGTCGGCCTGAAGACTTCCTTGCAATTGTGCGATACTACTTGGAGAGGTTTGGCTGCTACCCGAAGACAATTCTGATCGGAGTGGATGTGGCTTCGCTCAACGATGTGGTTCCGAACGATGCGAGGTTGAGCTCCGAGCCTAGGTTGTTTGCATTTGCGAAGGAAACGAGTTCATGGAGCGATGAGTTCGATCGTTTCAGTCAGTTGTTCAGTTATCAGCAGCTAACCGCCAGTGTCAGATCGATTCGCAATTGTGTACACCCAATTCAGCGAAATGTGGATGTGCAGAGTTTTACTGCCGATGGAGTGATTCAATACTTCGAGCGGCAAGCACAGATGGAAGCCGGTACCTATGACTTCGAATCGGCTCTCGAATTCAATCAAAGGGAATTCCTTTCCATTTTTGGCCAGTTCACCAGTCCATCTCAACGAAGACTCGATTACTTGCGTAAAACGGTACAGCTCTGCAAAACAAACGGCAGCCAAGTCTACTTGTTCACAACAGTTTCTCATCCTCGATTGCGAGAACTGCTCGCAAGCAAGACCAGATTCCTGCAGGTCGAGGAAAGAGCTTTGAAGGAGATAGAGAAGATTGCACTGGACTTGAATGTCAAGTTTATTGACTTTGGATCCGTCGAATCGTTTGCGGGTGACGCAGATTGTTTTGTAGATGGTGTTCATCCATTAGAACCGAATACCCGCCGCATGATCGATCGGTTGATTCCTCGGATGAGCGAGGCTAGTTATGCTATTCAATAGCTACATATTCATCCTTGTGTTTTTGCCGTTGGTGCTAGCCGCATGGTGGTGTCTCGCGCGTTGGCCACACATTCGATTGGGGTTTTTGGTTGCAAGTAGCTACTTATTCTATGGTTGGTGGCACTGGGAGTTTACGCTTCTGCTACTAGCCTCAACCTTAATCGACTACTATGTCGGACTTGGAATCTTCGTCTCGCAATCAAAGCGAACCAAGGGTCTATGGCTAAGTGTATCGCTGATTAGCAACCTCGGCATGCTGGGCTATTTTAAGTATTGCGGCTTCTTTGCTCAATCCATGAATGGCCTGCTCGATGCATTTCGCTTCGGAACGCCTCTGAATGTACCTGAGATCATTTTGCCTGTTGGTATTAGTTTTTATACGTTTCAAACGCTTACCTACTCGATCGATCTGTATCGAGGCGAAGTGCGACCGGCGCGAAGTTTAATGCATTTCGCAGCTTATGTTTCGATGTTTCCCCAATTGATCGCTGGCCCGATCGTTCGCTACAGCGATGTAGAAACGCAGATGCAAGAGCTCGGTTCGCGGCCGGACTGGATGGGTATCTCTCGTGGCATTTGGTTTTTCGTCGTCGGTATGTGTCAGAAAATTCTAATCGCAGATACGGTAGCCAAGTTGGCTGGTCCTTTGCTTGCACAGCCGGAGAATCTCCAGTTTCTATCGGGTTGGGCTGCATTGATTGCATATACAGTGCAGCTCTATTTTGATTTTGCTGGCTACAGCAATATGGCGATCGGGCTCGGTCTGATGATGGGGTTTTCGTTTCCACAGAATTTTGACTCGCCCTATCAAGCGACAAGTATTCAGAGCTTTTGGCGTCGTTGGCACATGACACTGTCGTCGTTTTTGCGCGACTATTTGTATATTCCGCTCGGCGGAAATCGGTACGGCAAGTTTTTCTCTTATCGAAATCTACTTATCGTTATGTTGCTCGGCGGGTTCTGGCACGGTGCTGGCTGGACATTTATTCTTTGGGGCTTGATGCACGGGTGTTTGCTCGTTTGCAATGGTATTTGTCGTGACTACACCAAGATCGCAATACCAAAGGCCGTCGGGATGGCTCTTACGTTCTTCTTTGTAATGATGGGCTGGCTTCTCTTTCGGTCGACCGACTTGGAGATGGCCCAGAACTGGTATGCAGCGATTTTTGGCTTTCGCGGAATCGAGCCGGACTTTGGACGAAGTGTTTTGCAAACAACCGGCTTCTTTGTGGCGATCGGATCGCTTCTTTTTTGTTGGATAGCACCTAACACATGGAATTATAAGCCTCGGCTTTCGCTGGGAACTGCGTTGGTTTTGAGCTTTCTCCTAGTCGTGTGCATTTTGCGGTTTGATGCCGAAAGCCCATTCCTCTACTTTCAGTTTTAACAATGACTACGATTCGTGTTGAATGCGTTCGCGATGCTGCCAGACTCGAATCATTGGCGGGTGATTTTGCTCGCTTGTCCAATGGAGCGGCGATGCAAAGACTTAGTTGGCTCATGCCGTGGTGGAATGCATACAATGCTACCTATCGACTGCACGTTCTCGTCGCTTTTCGAGGCGAAAATGTCTGCGGAATAATGCCTTTGGCGGAAACCACTTCAGCCGTGACTGGAATGTCACTGGTATTCATGGGAAGCGGCAAGGTCTGTTCGGACGACTTAGGGATTCTTGCCCAATCATCGGACATCGAGGAAGTTGCAGTGGCATTTGCAACGTGGGTCGTGGAGTCACCCGACTGCTGTCAATGGGACCATCTAGATCTAGACGGTGTTCGCGAAGGCAATCAAGCGATGGAGTGTTTTGGCCGGGTGATTGAGGCGTTAACAGGTTCTAAAATCGAACGAAAACCGAGTCCAAGTTGCTGGGCGGCCTCGTTAGCAGGTGGTTATGATACGTATTTGAGCCGGCTAACTAAGCGGACTCGCAAAATCGTTCGTGAGGCAGAATGCGCAATACATTCCGGCAAAGGAAAATTCGAACTCGCTCAAACTCAGGAGCAGGCGCTAGAATTCACTAGCGAGATAGGGCGAATGCATCAGGCGCGGTGGAAAGAACAAGGGATCGAAGGCTGTTTTACAAAGAGTGAATTTAGTAATTTTCTAAAAGGGACGATCCTCGCCATGTGGCGAGATCCATGGCGATCTGAGAATGCGGCTTCCCAGGCGGAATTGTTGGCTCAAAGTCAGCGAGTTCTCATCGGACTGCTTCGCATCGACGGCGTAGTCGCTGCCGGTTCCATTTGTTTTCGGGATAGAGACGCAGTCGCAATGTATTTGGTAGGAATGAATCCTGAACTTTCTGATAGCCGGCCAGGCTGGATGCTAAACACATGCTTCATCAAGCAGGCAATGGAAATGGGTTGCAAAAGATTTGACTTTCTTCGTGGCGACGAAGAATATAAAGAACGTCTTGGTGGCGTACCTGCAGCCCAACACCGATGGGTTGTCCCTTCGAATCGATTGACTTCGCAGGTTCGCAACGCGGCCTATCGAACGGCGGTAAGCGTCAAGAAATGGTTCAATACAAAGGCAATAAAGGCGTAGGATAGGCTTCCAGCCTGTTTTCTAATTGCGTAGGATAGGCTTCCAGCCTGTTTTCTAATTGCGTAGATTAGTCATCCAGCCTGTTTTTCATTGAAAGGCTGGAAGCCTACCCTACGACAGGAGGCAAAATGAGTACAGTTCATCTAGGAAAATGGTGGCACCGGGACAATACAACCGATCGAATCGTGTGTGACCTGTGCCCACGTCAATGCAGTATGAAGGAAGGGGATCGCGGCTTTTGCTTTGTGCGGAAGATCGAAGATAACCAAATGGTGCTAGATACCTATGGTAAAAGCACTGGTTTTTGCATCGACCCAATCGAAAAGAAACCGCTCAATCATTTCTATCCAGGCACAAGCGTATTGTCGTTTGGTACAGCAGGTTGCAATTTGGGTTGTCAGTTTTGCCAAAACTGGGATATCTCCAAATCGAGAGAAGTAGCCAAATTGAGTTCCATCGCGGAACCCGAACTCATTGCAAAGGCTGCAAAGGAGCTTGGGTGCAGAAGTGTTGCGTACACTTACAACGATCCAGTCGTATGGGCAGAATACGCCATCGACACCGCGAAAGCTTGCCGAGCAATTGGCATCCAAAGCGTCGCTGTAACTGCAGGTTATATGTCACCCGAGGCACGACGCGATTTCTATGTTCACATGGATGCTGCCAACGTCGACCTCAAAGCGTTTACCGAAGAATTCTATCGCAAAATCACTTACTCGCATCTTGAGCCCGTGCTGGATACGCTCCGATACCTGAAGCATGAAACGGACGTATGGTTTGAGATCACCAACCTTATTATTCCAGATGCAAACGATTCGGACGACGAGTTGACTCGCATGTGCGATTGGATTCTCAACTCTATAGGGCCCGACGTGCCCGTCCATTTTTCGGCCTTTCACCCTGACTTTCGAATGACCGATCGCCCCGGTACTCCGCCTGAGACGCTGCTCAAAGCGTATGACATAGCAAAACGAGCGGGACTTCATTATCCCTATGTGGGGAATGTTCATGACGTTGTGCACGGTTCGACTTATTGCTTTTCCTGTTCTGCCCTGCTCATCGAACGCGATTGGTATCAATTGGGCAAATACGGAATGCTAGGTAATTTGTGCGGAGTCTGCGGAGCAAAACAGTCGGGGCGATTCAGCGATATTCCTGGCGACTGGGGGCGTAAGCGGCAGCCTGTGAACTTGGATTCTTTCCGCCATTCCAAATCTTCCGTCGAAAACAATCGGGTATCATTGCCGATAGTACAATCCCACGAAGAGGCGCCTCTAGTGAAGCCTACGTCTCTAACAAATCGTTCGTTTTTTTCTCCTAAGGAGGAAACCATGCCAAATTCATCCATGTCCACACCTGTGAAACTCGAAATGCTCAAGTTGGATGAACTCAGCGAAGAGCAAAAACTCGCCATTCAAAGGGCCGCTCAGTTTGTGGTCATCGCCGCTGTTTGCAATCGCAAACTTACCAACGATTGGCTCAACGGGCTCGATGACGTCGGAGAGCTTCACGTTATGGGAATGTTCACGACTCTCAGCCGTGGATCACAACTTCGTGGCTGTTGTGGATTCCTTGGACGTCCGACCAAGTTGCGAGACGCAATTTTGTCTTCTGCCCAGCGTACGGCCAAAGAAGACACCCGGATGCCTGCCATATCCGCGTCCGAGTTGGCTTACCTTAACTTGGATGTGTCTATTCTCGCATCGCCGATCGTATTGACCGTTCCGGCTGCACAACGAATGGATCATATTCAAATTGGAAAACACGGACTCAGAATTTCTCGTGGTCAACAAGCCGGGTTGCTTTTGCCAAGTGTGCCTGTTGAACAGAATTGGTCCGTAAAGGACTTCATGGAGGGCGTTTGCCGCAAAGCCGGCCTACCCGAGGCGGCCTGGATGGATAGCGACACACTCTTGGAGACCTTTGACGGTGTCGTGATCGAAGGCAAAATTGAAGGTTCCAGCGTGCCTTCGGAAATCCCAACTCGACAAGCACCAGGCGACATTTCCAGCCTCCTGAGATTGAAACAAGTCGCTACACAGAACTTAATTGCGATGTCTCACGGCGCGACGCCAACCTATTACGCTCTCGACGCAATGGACGGAAACATCAATGGAATTGTCTTATCTATTGTAGATACCGAGACCAGCAAACCGCTTGCGCACTGGATAAAAACGTCTATGCGAAACGACATGCCTTTGCAATCGAGCCTTTTTGATCTTTGCAAAGCGGCGTCGGAAGTGCTTTCTAAAGCTCGCTTCCAGAAAGCCACCGACATCGAACTCGCTATCACTGTACTTTTTGACCCTGCCCATCATGGCGTTATTCAATTTGAGGATTGGGACGGAAAGGAATTGAAGTCCGAGTTAAGCCGCTGCGAAACGGCAGGACTTAAACCCGCGAATCGTGCGGTCGTCGCCGTTTGTGGAGATCGCGCTGCGGTTGCTTTCGACGGGGAAAAAACCACAGATACTATTGTGGCTGAGGCTGCTCTGTCCATTAAGACGCGGCGAAATCCCATTGGCATTTACTCGATGGGATGCATGTCAACCGCGAGTTCACTGTTGGCAAGCAACGCTACGATTGCGTTCAAAGAGGATGATGTTCGTCCGCCCGCAGTTGCTGAAGGGTTCTATCCCTCCAATTCAGATGCCAGACGCAAGCTAGTTTCTGAATTGAAAGCGAATGTATCAGCCGATGTCTCACCCACTCCAGCGCTAGCCATCATGACACCTCATGCCGGTCTGCGGTATAGCGGCCAAGTTGCGATGGATGTTTGGAGCAGAGTGCAACTACCGTCCACTCTGATGATCGTTGGACCGAAGCATACGTCTCTAGGTAGTGATTGGGCTATATCACCATCGAAAGCCTGGGAGCTGCCGGGAGGTGATCGATGGCAAACAGACAAAGCGCTGATGCAGCGGTTAGCCGATAGAGTCGAAGGACTCGAACTGGATTTTGCGGCTCATTCACGAGAGCATGGAGTCGAAATCCAGCTTCCTATTCTTGAGGCGCTTTCAACGTTGGAAAATCGACCGAAGCTGGTTGCGTTAGCCTTAAAGAGCGCATCTCTCGAAGAGATCATGCTTGTTGCAGAGCAGCTCGCAGACGCATTGCGAGATCTTCCAGAAAGACCACTTCTAGTAATTTCAAGCGACATGAATCACTATGCGGCGGAAGCGGAGAATCGTCGCCGCGACCGATTGGCGATTGACGCAATGTTGACTGGTGATCCGAAGAAGCTGATTGAAGTCTGCGGCGACAACCGCATCAGCATGTGCGGGTTAGTACCAGCAGCGATCATCATGCAGACCCTGATCAATCTCGGCGAGTCCTTTTCTGTGGAAGAGATCAGTTACGACAACAGCGCAAGCAAGGGTGGCGATCCGAACAGGGTCGTAGGCTATGCTGGTGTGGTTTTTAGGGCTACGTAAGTTCCTGTTTAACCGATCGGAGCGATTAGCGGAGATCCCGGGCGCTGGATTGATGTGACAATCTCCAGTCTCCGGTGAAAAACGATGGATGCCTTCTCGTCTCGCCCGCCGCTTCGCGGGTTAAACAAGTCGCACAGATGTTTAACCGCTTGAGGCCCTAAAGCCTCGAGCGCGGGCAGCACGAAAACGGCCCGACTTAGTCGCCCGCTGCCGCGTTTTCCTCGCTAAAGCGCAGGGCGATGCGGCGATGCGTGTAAAACCGGGGGCTTGTTTTCGATTCGTTTATTTTGAATATCGACGCCAAAAGGCAAATGCCGCCGAATTTACTTCGGCGGATTATTACCATCACCCTAGCAATGCGATCGTCCATCGCAAATGCCGCCGAATTTATTTCGGCGGATTTTCACCATCACCCTGCTAGAAATAGGTTACTTATGCATGGGTGCTTAGTCATGCGGAATTAGAGCTGGATGCGTGGCTTGCACGCCCGCCGCTGCGCGGGTTAAACACAACACCGTTCATCTTGTCATAAGTCTCGTCTCCTTGGTAAGTTGCGAATTGCAAAAAACCAATTCACCAAGGATACGAAGACTATGTTTGAGCAAGGAAGC
>JAYTVL010000607.1:0-3215 GCA_043744075.1 Pirellula sp.
AGGCGTCGATCATAAGTCGGGCTGAACCGGACGCTAGCGCGTTGCGGCTGATTAGCCGAAGGGCGCTAGCCCACGGTTTGCGGCCCATGTTGTGATCGACGCCAGTCGCTGGTGTGGTACGCACCAATTGAGCGATATGCCGGTTCTTCTTGTGTTACACTACACCTTCAACCAACGGCGCCGCGCTACTTGTAGGAGTTCGAATCAAGATGAGGGTTAGTCCAGTCTCAGCGATGTGTGCTACTGTGCTGTCGATAGGTACGTTTGTATTGTTCCTGCCACCGAGGGGAGCGATCGATTACACAGATGCCACCGGCGACCAAACTGTCACACTTGTGGGCGCGTCGCAATTTGGCGAAGCACATATTTACACGCGGACACTGCGGAAATTCGAGTCACTGGTTCAGCAATACTATGCTGGCCCAGTAAAGTTCGAAATGTATCTCAACAGTGAACTCGGTATTGAGAAAGACTTCTTCGCTTACATGAGCCTTGGAATTGCGATGGACTATTCCATCGTTACCGCTTCGCACATGTCCACGTTTGCCAAGGAAGCACCGTTCATCGACACGCCATTTTTATTTCGCGATCTAAGTCATTGGTCGAACGTCGTAGCCAGCGACGTCTTCCAGCCAATCGAAAAAGCGATTTATGAAAAAGCCGATGTTCTATTGATCGGCTACGCAGGAGGTGGTGTTCGGAATCTCATAGTCAACCGACGTGTTCGGGACATGGAGGAATTGCGCGGTTTGCGAATGCGAGTTATGGGCGCTCCTATCCAGGCGAATATTTTTCAAGCCATTGGAACGGTGCCATCAGTGATTGCTTACAACGAAGTATATAACGCTATACAAACCGGCGTGATCGAGGCGGTAGAAAACGAGGCGTCGAGCGTGGAGCAAATGAAATTCTACGAAGTCGGCCCTGAGATATCCCTGACTCAACACGCTTTCACTCTGAGACCGATTGTGTTCAGCGGCAAAACTTTCAGGCGCCTGCCGGAGAAACTTCAAGCAGTCATCGTGCGAGCCGGTCGCGAAGCTGGTGAATACGGCCGTGGGATTGAGTCCGCGCAAGACACTGAAATCCTAAAGAAACTAGAAAAACAGAAGAAGCTAAGGTTGCATGAGTTCACGCAAAGAACCGAACTGCTTCGATTGGCCGAACCGGTCAAGCAGGAGTACGCGAAGCAGATAAACGCTGAAAACGTACTTATCCGAATTAATGCAATGCAATAACTAAGCCATGCAATAACTACAAATTGGACTCATCAAATTGTTTAAATCGATCCTAGAATGGTATTACCGACAACTGAGAACATTGATTACGATTCTCATAACGACGATGCTGGTCGTTGTTTCCATGCAAGTTTTCTCTCGTTTTACTGGTTTCATCCCGAGGTACCTGTGGACGGAGGAGGCTTCGCGATTTTGTTTCGTGTGGGTCATCATGATCGGCTCAGTAATTGCCGTTCGCGACAAAACGCATTTCAATGTCGACATTCTGCCGCAACCGAAATCGAAACGCGCCGAAGGCGTCTATGGTCTGCTGCCCCACTCGGCAATGCTCGTCATGGCATTTGTTTTTGTTCGATACGGCTTCGAATTTGCTCGTTTCGGAGTGATGCAGTCGTCTGAGATCAGTCAGATCAACATGCTTAGTATTTATCTTGCTTTTCCTGTCGCAGGCGTAAGCTGGATTCTGTTCTTGGTCGAGCACTTGCTGCACGACATCATCCTGATCACCAGCCAAGAGCAAGGAGTTGATTCATGAGTCCAGGCGAGGCTGCGGCTATCTTATTTGGCGCTTTTATGGTGCTGATTATGCTACGTGTTCCAGTTTCGTTTGCTCTCGGGCTGGCGTGCGTGCCGCTATTGTATCTGGACGATAAACTGACGCCGATCATGCTTTGCAATGAGATGTGGAAGTCTTACAACTCGTTTATCCTGCTATCGGTTCCTTTCTTTTTGTTGGCTGCCAATCTAATGAACGCAGCAGGGATCACCGAACGGTTGGTTGCCCTAGCTCGCGCAAGCGTCGGGCATTTTCCAGGCGGACTTGGGCATGTCAATGTATTGGTTAGCATGCTGTTTGCGGGAGTGTCTGGGTCATCGACTGCCGAGGCTGCCGGCATCGGTTCGATACTGATTCCAGCGATGAAGAAGCAGGGCTATGACTCTAGTTTTTCCGTGGCGATTACCGCTTGCGCGTCGGTCATGGGCGTCATTATTCCACCCAGCATTTTGATGGTTGTGTGGGGAGGACTGATGTCTGTTTCGATAAGCGGTCTCTTTCTAGCAGGAATAGTCCCAGGGATCTTGATTGGACTGTTCATGATGGCAACGGTTCATGTTTTTGCCAAACGTCGCCACTATCCGGTATATCAAAGAGCGTCGTTGATCGAGTTTCTTCGCGCTTTGAAAGGGGCCGCGTTAGCGTTGTTGACACCAGCCATCATCGTCGGTGGAATCGTCGGTGGTCTATTCACGGCAACCGAAGCATCGTTGATTGCGGTTATTTACTCGTCGGTGCTTGGCGGCGTAGTATACCGATCAATAGGACTTCGCGAATTTCAACGAGTCCTCTATGAGTCTGCAGCTTTTTCGGCAGTAGCCCTATTCTGTATTGGGACTGCGTCTGCATTTGGCTGGTTGCTGGCCTATTATCGAGTTCCCCATGCGCTAGTCGCGTTAGCGGAGGGTTGGGGAACGAATGCGACTACGACTGGCTTCGTCATCGCAGGGGTCTTTTTGCTCGTGGGAATGTTTATCGACGCGATCCCGGCCATTGTCGTCGTAGGTACAGTCTTGATGCCGGTCGCTGAAAGAGCAGGAATACATCCGATTCACTTTGCGATCATCGGTGTCGTTTCGCTGGCGTTCGGCCTAGTGACGCCGCCGTACGGACTGTGCCTGCTGATTGCGTCGTCGATCGGCAAGATCAAGGTAATCGAAGCACTGAAAGATGTCTCGATTATTCTCTTGCCTATGCTGTTTCTTTTGGCTCTTGTGATTGTGTTTCCCGAAATTGTCCTGTTTCTACCAAGAATGTTTATCCCTGACCTACTTTAGATATTGTCAGGACAGTCACGAAGCCAATTCATCAGCCCGGGATTTCCCGGTTCTGATATCCTCGGAGGTCGTACAGCTTTCAGCTCAATCATTTCAAAGGCCTGACTCTAGGGTAGTGGATATTTTTAAATATACGACACCGCA
>JAYTVL010000608.1:0-3214 GCA_043744075.1 Pirellula sp.
TCGCACCTTTTGGAAAGGCGAGATAAAACTGCCGAATGCGAATGACTCCACTGCGAGTAAACCCCTTGCCGTGAAGCAGCATCAGATCGCGACTCAGCCGCTTCAGCAGGCCGGTCCCGTAGTCCGCACGGACTTTACCACCCTGCTCAAATTCCACGATGTGCTGGCCAATTCGCCAGTTGGTATCAGTCAGATGCATGGCCAAAACTTGATGAATCAACGCGGTCCCGCATTTTGGAAATCGCCGTAGGAGGTGCCCCCCTACAACGACTGGACAAGGTGGCGGACCAAATTCGGCATTGTCGACAAGCCATAGAGGTAGCAATCAACGCCACGCCAAAGAGCGACGATTACACACTTGAGACGCTAGGGCCAATCCTGAGCGAACTGAGGGCGGCACCAACGGCAATCGAGCGGTTGCAAGTACAGGGGTAGGAAACTTCCCCCTTATCACGCTTGAAAATGTACGGTTTGACCGTATACTCTAAAGTGTAATCGATTGGCAATCCGACAAAAGAAAGGTTGCGAGCTGGCGGGCGGTAAGCGGGAATTTGATGTGGAGCATTCAGCATCACTTCATCCGGAAGACTTGCTCCATTTCATTTATTTGGACGAGTTTTTGGACGATTGGAAAGAACTTTTCCCACAGGATCATGACGAAAGTTCAATGTGGGAGCTTGAGGTTTCTATCATGGCAAATCCAACGCTTTGTCCAGTAATTTCAAAGACCGGAGCTTTGCGAAAAGCTCGTTGGAAAACGGATACTAGCAATCATGGAAAACGCGGTGGGATACGAATTTGCTACGCATACTTCCCGGAACATCATTCGGTTGTGATGGTAATCGCATTCGACAAAAAAGAAAAACAAGACATTTCTGAAGCAGACAAACCAGGCATCAAGACAATCTTAGTCCAAGGGCATTTTCTTCGGATGAAGTTAAGGCACTGCGCGACCAATTAAGCGTTAGCCAACCCGTGTTCGCAGAGTTTTTTGGCGTTTCGGTAGCGACCGTTCGAGATTGGGAACAAGGCATCAATTCGCCAAGTGGGCCAGCGTGCAGAATCCTTGAAGAAATTCTTCTGGACCCAATCACCTGGGCCAAGAAAATTCGAGATTTGGCAACTTCTCAATAAGTTGTTGAAAGGGAAATTGCATAAGCAGCAATCGAAAGATTGCGACCTGGATTTTTAAAGATGCAAAACGGATACTGGCGAGCTGCGTTCAAGTTTCATTAGACACGTTGTTGCTATAAAGAATGAAATCGACTTGTGGCAGCAAGTTGATGGCGACACCCAGCGAAGGCTAGGAGACATCGAAAAGAGAATCGCGGAAGTCGCGACAATCTCAACTCAGCTAGTACTACAGCGCAATACTAGCATTTCTTATTTTTGTTTTTGGTAGTTCCATTTGGAGTTTCGAAATGCGATCTTAAGGTTTTACACCGGAGGTCGATATGGATGCTAAAGACATTCGGAGCCTCGAGCCTTTGCTTGATCGCTTCGTCGGTAAGTTTTCGGACTGTTTCCCTGGATGCGAAGTTGAATCGTTGGGCCTCGCTTACATGCGTGGCTTGTTATCAGATCTTGAGCGAAAGAACGTCGAGCGGATTGCGCTTCGGTCCCATATCGCGCCTCGAACCCTCCAAGAGTTTCTTGCGAGTTACGAATGGGACGACGCTGCAATGCGTCTCAAGCTTCTTGACATCGTTGCCAATGAGCATGCGTGTCCCAACAGCGTTGGCATCATTGATGAAACCAGTGCTGTCAAGAAGGGCGACAAAACACCGGGCGTACAAAGGCAATACTGCGGTGCGGTCGGGAAGCAAGAGAACTGTGTTGTTACAGTCCATTTGAGCTAAGAAGCGATGGGGTTCCGCTGCTTGCTCGATGGCGATCTTTTTCTTCCGGAATCGTGGTCTGAAGATCGAGAGCGATGTCGTGCCGCAAAGATCCCCGACTCAGTTGTGTATCGTTCTAAATCTGATATTGCTCTTGAGCTGTACCAACGGTCCATTGCGCAAGGAGTTAAGTTTGAGTGGCTGACCTTTGATGAGTGGTACGGAGCCAAGCCTCAGTTTCTGAGTGCACTGGTTGGCTACGATCAAAAATTCGTAGGTGAGATTCATGCCGGTCATCGAATCTGGGGCAAAGCACCCAAGGTGACGAACCGGCAATACAAGAATCGAGGAAAGAGAAAAAGCAATAAAACACCTAGGATTCTCGCCGGTTCGCCTAAAGCATCGACTGTTAAGGATTTTGTAGAACGCTCTCCAGAGTTGCGTCGACAATCATGGACACGCTGGCACGTTAAGGACACCGAAAAAGGTCCTAAGGTTGTGGAATGTAAAGCTGTCGTGGTATACCCTCAAAACGAGAAAGGGCTTCCATGTAAAGCCCACATCTTGCTCGTGGTACGTGATCTCCTTTCAGGTGAGCTCAAATATTTCTTGTGTTACGCCCCTGCCAATACGAGTACTGGGGTTCTGTTGAAAGTTGCCTTCTCACGCTGGAGTGTTGAGAGATGTTTTGAAGACGACAAGAATTACGTTGGGTTCGATCATTTCGAGGGACGAAGCTACCCTGGGTTGATGCGTCATATGCTGCTCAGTGCAGTAACTCTTTTGTTCCTCTCGCAGTGTCGACAAAGCTTGCTACCGAAATACCCTGAGTTGACAATTAGCCAAGTGCGTCAAGCAACATCGGCGCTGATTGATTCATGGTGGCTTCCGAAGATATCCCCAACGAGCCTCATCGACGAAGCGTCCTTCCGCATCGACTATTACCAAAATCGCAATGCACAAGCACGTAGAAGCCATACAAAGACTCGCGTTGCAAAACTCGAAAAGGAAGGCGTGGACATGCAAAGTATCAAGAAATGCCGGTGGGATGACAGCTAATGTCAATCTTCCGTCCACGCACTTAGATCAAAGCACAAAGTATCTCTAAAGGATCACAAAGTGGACGCTGCGCGCAGACCCGGAAAAAATGAGTTTGGCCGTTAGGGCTCGTTTATAAAATGCTACCGAGTTCGCCAAACGGAGTCCACCGAAATCCTTCGCAGACGTCACCAAATGATTGCTAAGAACACGAAAAAGCCAACGTTATTTGACACTATTGCGCTGTAGTATTAGTTAGCTCCAAAACGAACATGAATGAACATACTCGCTATTTGTGGGTCATATTGCCATTGGTCATCGTCCTTGCTGCCTCAGCG
>JAYTVL010000609.1:0-10990 GCA_043744075.1 Pirellula sp.
ATGTAAACAAGAATTCCTAGGGTTCCCAACCAGAAGTGCCACTCAGCCATGGACTTGCTCCACAACTTCGTTTGATATAGTCGAGGAAGCAACCAATAGATCATTCCAAAGGTCATGAAGCCGTTCCAACCTAGAGCTCCTGAGTGCACATGTGCGATCGTCCAGTCGGTGTAATGGGAAAGAGCGTTTACGCTTTTGACGGACAACAAGGGACCTTCAAAGGTCGCCATTCCATAAAACGTGATCCCAACCACAAAGAACTTGAGCACCGGATCGGAGGTAACTTTGTTCCAAGCGCCTCGCAACGTCAGCAATCCATTGATCATCCCGCCCCAAGACGGCATCCACAACATCACACTGAACAACATCCCAAAAGTGCTCGCCCATTCAGGCAACGCAGTATAGTGAAGGTGATGTGGACCAGCCCAAATATAGAGAAATACCAAAGACCAAAAGTGAATAATACTGAGCTTGTAGCTGAATACCGGTCGCTCGGCTGCTTTCGGGAGAAAGTAGTACATCAACCCAAGGAACGGAGTCGTCAAAAAGAAAGCTACGGCGTTGTGACCATACCACCATTGCATCAAGGCATCTTGAACACCAGCGTAAACAGAGTAGCTTTTGCCCATGCCAACCGGTACGACAAGATTGTTAAAGACGTGCAGAACCGTTACTGTTACAATCGTTGCAATGTAGAACCATAATGCGACGTACATATGGCGTTCGCGTCGTGTCCACAATGTCATAAAGAAGTTGGTTCCAAAGAAGCCAAGCCAAACAACCGCAATCGCTAAATCGATCGGCCATTCCAGTTCCGCGTACTCCTTGCTCTGAGTAATCCCAAGTGGTAACGTCACCGCTGCGGCAACGATGATCGCTTGCCAGCCCCAGAAGTGAAGCAATCCAAGCCCATCGCTCCACATCCTGCATTTGCATAAGCGCTGGGTACTGTAGTAGATCGCTGCAAAGATGGCGTTGCCTGCGAAGGCAAAGATAGCCGCGTTGGTATGGACAGGTCGAAGTCTGCCAAACGAAAGCAGGGCGCTAACACAGCTTTCGAGTCCGCCAAATAACGAGGGCAGGACAAGAAGCAGTGCGACCAAGACTCCAGCCAATGTGGCCACTAACCCCCATACGACGGTGGCAGTCACAAACATTCGAACAATTCCATCGTTGTAGCTAAACGATTCCATCGTCGCTGGTTGCGTTGCCAAGGTAGCTTGCCGATTCTCGATTTCGTTTGAGGAAGCTACTGCTGCATCACTCATCTTCTTGCCGTCTGTTTGTGTTTCTTCGCCAAATTTGGCGTCGATCATAAGTCGGGCTAAACCGGACGCTAGCGCGTTCCGGCTGATTAGCCGCAGGGCGCTAGCCCACGGTTTGCGGCCTATGTTGTGATCGACGTCCCGTATTCCTATTGCGTGAACCCTCAAAGCAACGTTTGTGCCAAGCCAAAGAGACAACTTGTCGCATTCGCATTGAGCCGCGACAGGACGATTTGGAATCGACCTAGTTCGCACTTTAGATTTGATGAGTTTGCTCAATTCTCCAGGAATTGGAACACGTTCGATTGTGCCAATCTGCGGCGTCAGACTTTTTGCTGCACGGTAATCCTGTCCATTCCTCGCAACGGCACACATGTGCAACTGAGCGTCTCGTCCAAAAGTGTGTCATTTCGACACACGTACGTGTGATAAACTAGCTAGTGGCTCGCTCTAGGAAGGGAAATTAGCTAGTGGTCTGGGACAGCTAAAGATTAGGGTAGTGGACGAGGCTACTAGTCCCGTATGCGACGCAAATCGCAGGGACTCGTACCTCGTCCACTACTATCAAACCCTAAATCTTAGCTGTCACAATGCACTAGTAGTTTGAAATGGCATTGAGTTTGCAGCCCATGAACGAGCCCAATTAAGTTTTCTGAACAATCTATTCGATTGAGAATTTCACTAGACAAAATGCCAATTGCCCCACTTTCAGAACCAATCGATTTATTACTGGTCGACGACGAGCCGGATTTTTTGGAGCCAGCTTGTCGATTCTTTCAGCGGCAAGGGTATCGTGTTTCGGCTGCTGCAAATGCGGAGCAAGCGATCAGCGTGCAAGCGTCGCAGCATTTCCACGTTGCCGTCATCGATCAAAACATGCCAGGAATGAACGGATTGGAATTGCTGAAAAGGCTTCACGAGAGTGACGAAGAGATTCGCATTATCATGTTGACTGGCGGGGGCAGTATTGCATCTGCGGTCGAGGCTATGAAACGAGGAGCGGTCGATTATCTTTCTAAGCCGTTTGGGCTGGACGACTTGGATACTCTGATTCGACGTGCAGCGAGAGCAGGGACACTTGAACGGGAAAACAAGCATTTAAAGCGGCAGCTTGCTCAGACCTTTGCAACCAAACCGTTCGTGGGTGAATCGCCTGGCATTTGTGAAGTGAGGAGATTGATCGAACGCATTGCTCCGAGCGACAAACCAGTGCTCATTCTTGGCGAAAGCGGTACAGGCAAGGAACTTGTCGCACGCGCAATTCATGAAAAGAGCTCGTTGTCCAATCGACCCCTCGTCGTAATCAATTGTGCTGCCCTACCAGAATCGTTGCTTGAAAGCGAATTGTTCGGTCACGAAAAGGGGGCCTTCACAGGTGCCATAGATGCGAAGCCTGGACTTTTTGAGATTGCGGACGGCGGAACACTTTTTATAGACGAGTTTGGAGAATTGGCCGGTGGCCTTCAAGCGAAGCTATTGCGTGTTTTAGAGGATGGTTCGATGCGCCGAATAGGCTCTGTAAAAGAACGAAGAGTCAAGGTGCGATTGATCGCAGCGACCAATCGCGATCTTGGAAAAGAAGTTTCAGCAGGCCGTTTTCGCGAGGATTTGTACTATCGCGTCAATGTACTTTCGATCACCATCCCACCGCTTCGAGAGCGAGTCGAGGATATCCCCTTGCTTGTCAAGCATTTCTTGGGACGAGAATGGCAACTCGGGCCAGGTGTTCAAGAACTCTTTCAGGCCAGTCAATGGCCTGGCAACGTGAGACAGCTGATCAACGCACTTGAGCGTGCAAAGATTCTTGCAGACGATTCGGTAATCACTCTCGGCAACTTACCGCAGGAGCTTCGACACTTGGCTAAGGCAGAGCATACGGATGGTCCCGCGACGTTGGTTGCCATTGGCGACTCGATTCCTTTGGAGTCACTTTCTCAAATGCACATTATGGAAGTGCTTCGACGCAATCATGGAAACAAGGCGAAAGCAGCAAGAGAGTTAGGCATCGCACGACGAAGCCTTTATCGAATCCTCGATAAAATGGATGGTGCAGAGTACCAGCGAGCGGAATCGCCGCATTCAAGCAAGATCGAATGACTTCACCGGGACGTTATTTTCGTTCGAATTTAGGTTATGCTCTTAGCAGGTCTCCCGTTCGACCTGGCTGCAGTCTGGCGGCCAATGGGACTCACTTTGAGCCGCAACGCGCTAGCGTGCGGGCCAGGCGTCTATGAATTACTGACAGTTCAAGCCCTCATGCTAGCGCATTGAGGCTCAATGTTTACAAAGTGAGTGCTTGCCGATCAAAGGATAATCTGTCATCCAGAAGACAACAGTTTTTGTCTTTTTTTCTGGCAAAGAACGCATTTAATCCAATTTCGTACTCAATTATCTATTTGAAAACGAGGAACTTTTCTAAAATTCGCACATCCGATTGAGAGTATCCCACCACGGAAACAAGAAATCATGGACTCCCCAATCAATAATATCGACGAATTGCTGAGTGGCATGCTGGACGGCATGCTATCTCAAGCGGAATTGGTCGAAATAGAACGAGAGATGGCGAAAAACCCATCCCTCGTGGGGCGTCTAAACGAAATTTCCGCAATTAGGCGTTCGTTGTCTAGTTCGCGTTCCACCCGTTCTCTTAGGGCGGATTTTGCGAGTTCTGTTACGTTAGCTGCCAAAAAAAGAGCGGCAGAAATGGGAACGGACGCGCCTGTCTGGCTAGTTTCAATCCGCAAGACTTTGACCCCGAAACCGGCGAATTCTTTTCCGCTGAGAAGTTGGATATACGCGGGAAGTTTTGCCTTGGCGGCCTCACTTTTGTTCGTTTTTCTATCCTTCCCGAAAGTCGGTCGGCAGGGAATGGTCTCAATTCCCGAGCAAGACCAGTTAGTTGCCAACGATTCAAGTGCATACGAAGACGCCAAAGAATTGCTTGAGGAAAAAGCGGTCAAAGACTTGGTTGAATTAGTTGCAGACACGAACATCGCGCCATCCAAAACGAACTCAGGCCCAGCTGAATTGGTCAAACCCGAGAACAAAGAAGGTGCGGTCGCTGTAAATCCTTTGCCACTCAATTCACCGAGTCGAATCGATGTTGTTCAAGATGGCGTTACTAATCCAAAGGATTCGTTAGCGAATACAAGCCAGGAGGTAGTAAAACCTCAAACAAAACAAAAGGGTGCAACGAAAGGATTGCAAGATCATCTTACATTGGTTTTAGACGTTTCAATCGATCCGACCGCTGTCGACAATCGAACGTTGGAACAGATTCTCGAAAAGTACAGAATTGTTTATGCTGATGATTTGGTCATCAACGATACACAACTTAAGAATCTTGAGGATTCGAAAATGGTAGGAATTGCAGCAAACACACAAGAGAAAATGGCTGTGATGTTTCTGCGTGCAACCGCCAAGCAATTGGATTCAGCATTAGTAGATATTATCAACAGATTTGAGGATTTCCCTGATTTCGCATTAGATCTTACGACTGACCGATCAGCTTTAATGCTGGTTACTCAGATTAGTTCGATCAAAGTTGCGGATGGATACGATGCGTTTGCAAGTCGACTAACGCTTGCAAATACCTCCGGAAAGAATTCACCCTTTGCCGCCTCGGAACCTCGAGGCAAACCGATGACCGCTGCCAGTAGGGAGAAATTCAAGGGTGGAATGGTCCCTGCAGTTCCAGGACGGAATGACATGTCGAATGCGCTAATCCTATTGCGACCGGCCAAACTGGCTAAGAAGTAGTTCACTTGCCGTATTGACAAATCACTTGAAATTGTTCAGGCTTGTATACAATTGCTGGTAGTCAACACAGGCAGTTCGCCCGCCATCACTTCCGCGTAAAACCCCCAAAGGTCAGCGCGGCCCACCTCACCCTTAACAGTTCGGCGTCAACCATGTTGTCGATCCTTGGTCAGTTTGGGTCCCCTCGCAGTTATTGTGATGGAGAATCTCGTCGTTCATTCTTGAAGATTGGCGGAATGAGTTTCGGGGCGACTGCGTTCGGTCTTGCTGATGTATTGCGTGCTGAGTCGCAGCAAAAAAAGAGCAATTCAAACAAAGCCCTCATTCAAGTGTTTCTCGGCGGAGGGCCGCCTCATCAGGACATGTGGGAAATTAAGACGGACGCCCCTTCGGAGATCCGAGGAGAGTTTCGGCCGATTCCTACGAACGTCCCCGGCATTCAGATTTGTGAAGTTTTTCCGAAGCTGGCACGGCTGATGGACAAGGCAGCTATTATTCGTTCTATCGTTGGTTCCAAAGATAGGCACGAATCCTATCAATGCTTGAGCGGCTGGATCCCAGATGACTTGAAAGCGCTTGGTGGACGACCATCAGTAGGCGCGGCAGTTTCAAGACTTAAAGGGGCCCTAGATCCAGCGGTTCCGCCGTTCGTTGGACTGGCGGAACGATCGAGCCATGTTCAATGGTCCGACTGTGGGAGCGCTGGATTTTTGGGTGCTGCGCATTCCGCGTTCAAGCCGGATGGTCCTGGCATCGAGAACATGAAGCTCAATGGCGTTTCTCTTGAACGGCTTCAAAATCGAAAGCAACTTCTGACATGTATGGATACGCTTAGACGCGACATCGATACGACAGGAGTCATGGAAGGGATGGATACTTTCGGCCAGCGTGCATTAGATGTTCTCACAAGTAGCAAGTTGGTAGATGCTCTTGATTTGTCTAAGGAGGATCCTGAAATCGTTGCAAGGTACGGAGACGGCAAACCCTACAAATATCAGTTTGATGGTTGCGCGACTCGCAACGATCATCTACTAATTGCAAGGCGACTTATTGAGGCCGGCGTTCGAGTTGTCAGCTTGAGCTTTGGCCGATGGGATAGTCATGGAAAGAACTTCGATATGGTTCGCGACCATGGTGGCAAGCTTGATCAATGCTTGAGCGCTTTGATTGAAGACTTAGATATGCGAGGAATGCTCGACGACGTTAGCGTCGTAGTTTGGGGTGAATTTGGTCGTACTCCGAAAATCAATGCCGGTGCCGGAAGGGACCATTGGTCGCAAGTCAGTTGTGCGTATTTGGCTGGCGGTGGCATTCGAGCAGGACAAGCGATTGGGGCTACCAATCGCTTGGGCGAATACGCGACACTGAGGCCAGTTCACGTTCAAGAAGTCATCGCAACACTTTACCACAATTTGGGAATTGATGTAACACAAACCACCATACCCGATTCAACCGGACGACCCCAGTTTTTAGTCGACCATGCACCTGTGACAGAATTGATTTGAGATCAACCAGATGAAAACAATTCGGCTCGGCAAACCTTATACATTCACTATTTGCACTGTACCGAATTTCATTTGGCTTTCGGTCTGTTTAGCCTTCCTGCCGATTTCGTCGACGAGAATGGTATCTGCGGTGGACGCAGTTGCAACTAACATTCGAACTGTTCGCATTGAGAGCGAGCTATCGTTGTTAGAACAGAAGGATAAAAACGAGATTCCAAAGGTCGTTTTTCGCGGAAGTGATGCACGTCATCAATGCCTTGTCACAGGGACTGATGCCAAAGGTCTCGAAGTTGATTTGACTCGCGACGCAGAGTACCTTTTCGAACCAGAGGGTATCGCTTCGATCGATAGCTTCGGCCAGATTGCGCCTCTCAAGAATGGTTTGACTAAGTTATCTGTCGATGTAGACGGTATCGGTAAAGCCGTTCTTGCAATTGAAGTAACCAACTGGGACGACAATCCCGATGTGAGTTTCCCCAATCAAGTTGTCCCTATCTTTACGAAGCTTGGATGCAATGGTGGCGGTTGCCACGGAAAAGCCGCTGGCCAAAACGGTTTCAAGCTCTCATTGCTTGGATTTGAACCGAGCGAAGATTTCGAGCACCTTGTTAAGGAATCGAGAGGTAGGCGGCTTTCAACCGCGATGCCCGACTCAAGCCTATTGTTGACCAAATCGATCAACGCCGTTCCGCATGGTGGTGGCCAACGACTCGATTTCGATTCGCAAGAGTATCGTGTTTTGCGACGATGGATTTCGCAGGGCATGAAACCTGGAAAACCAGGCGACCGGCGCGTCGTTGCATTGACTGTTACGCCTGAACTTAGGCGAATGCTGCCTAAACAAGAGCAGCAAATATCAGTCTCTGCCCGCTATTCGGACGGAACGGTAGAAGACGTGACGCCGGCTGTGCAATTTGAGAGCAACGATACCGATATGGCAGATGTTGACAAACGAGGCTTAGTCTCGATGAAGTCGCTGGCAGGAGAGGTGGCCGTGATGGCTCGCTTTCAAGGTCAAGTTGCGGTCTTTCGAGCAAGCGTTCCAATCGTCGAGGGTACCAATGAATGGCCCGAACCGACCAACGCCATCGATGGTGCGGTGATCGCTCAACTTCGTTCTCTTAATATCCCGATGTCGCGTCTTTGCGATGAGTCGACGTTTTTGCGCAGGGCGACGCTGGATCTTGCAGGAAGACTACCGACGCTGGCTGAAGTCGAGCAATACAGTCGCGACTCATTGGCGAACAAACGCGAGCGATTAATTGATAGGTTGTTGGAAAGCGACGACTATGCGGATCATTTTGCAAACAAATGGATGCTGATCCTCCGTAATCGCAGGGAAAACGCAGGCCAGAAGGCAGGGACGTTCGCGTTTCATCGATGGATTCGAGATCAGATCGCATCGAATCGGCCATTCGACCAGTTTGTGCGAGACATTGTTGCCGCCTCAGGGTCGATGGATGTTCACCCACCCGTGGCTTGGTATCGTCAAGTGACCGATAATTTCAGTAGACTTGAAGACACAGCCCAACTGTTCTTGGGTCAGCGGATTCAATGTGCTCGATGCCATCATCATCCGTTTGAAAAATGGGCTCAGAAAGACTACTACCAGATGGCGGCGTTTTTCTCGCAGGTTCGAACAAAGCCCAGCCAATCGCCCGACGAGTCCGTTGTGTTTTCCTCTCTTGGGCAGGCAAGGTTTGCTCATCCGAAGACGGGTGAGTCTCTCAAGCCAGCTGGATTGGACGGCCCATCAAGAGACGATTCTGACATTCGCGATCCCCGCGAGTTTCTGGTTGACTGGATGGTTGATCACAATAACCCGTTCTTTGCTAAATCGATTGCGAACCGATATTGGAAGCATCTATTTGGCAGAGGCCTTGTCGAGCCTGAAGACGATATGCGAGTCACCAACCCTCCGTCCAATTCGGTGCTTCTGGATGTTTTAGCAAAACAATTGATTGATTCCCAATATGACGTTAAGGGGTTGGTAAGTGCCATTTGCAAATCCCGTGTCTACCAACTGGACAGTGAACCCAATGGTGAGAATCTTCGCGATCGCAAATGCTATTCTAGAAACTACCCGAGGCGATTGTCCGCAGAACAGATACTTGACGCAGTGGACCAAGTTACACAGACGACTACGGCATTCGATACGATGCCGGATCGCACGCGGGCTGTGTCACTCCCTGACTCCTCCTTTCGCTCCTATTTCTTGACGGTGTTCGGTCGCCCCGAAGCGACAACTGCATGTGAGTGTGAACGAGCCAATGATTCCACTTTGGCGCAAAGCCTTCACTTTGCGAATTCGAAAGAGTTAATTGCAAAGCTGGCGGAATCGAACGGACTGTCAACAAGCCTTGCAAATCGAACCAGTTCGCATCAAGAGAATCTTCAAGAGCTTTATTTGAGAGCGTTTTCAAGAAGACCAAGCGACTCTGAGTTAAAGCCAGCAGTCGCATACCTCGAAACCAAAAGCAACAAGTTAGAAGCTTATCAAGACCTGACCTGGGCAATTCTGAACTGCAAAGAATTTCTTTTCAATCATTAGCATCGCCGTCGGCGGCATTCATTCATGCCGTCGGCTTTATGCCGAGGGTTCTGACCACCTTCCTAGGGAGACAGTAACAATCCCCCGAGATAAACTCGGGGGCATTTTACTTACGCAGCTGGTTGTGAAACCAGTTGGTCGTATTCTTCATGGACAATCTATAAAACCGACTCTTGCGTTTTTTCAAATGGCGAACCATAATTCACGTCATGAAACTTCAATCGCAGAACTTCTGGTTTTTTTACTTTACCGATACCCAGTCGGGCCGGTGGAGTTTTGCTGTTCGCTAGACGAATAAAAACAAAACAACTTCCAACCTCAAGGCCTACCACCTTGAGGTTTTTTTTTGCCCAGAACGACCCTCCTCGTTCTACAATTCCTCGGAGCTAACCAAATGATCGTCGTGATGGAAAAATCCTGTTTGGACCAACAAATTGAGCATATTGCAAGCCGAATCAGTGAACTAGGCTTGAAATCGCACATCATTCGGGGAACCGAAAGGACCGTTATCGCCGCTGTAGGCGATGATCGCAAAATCAAAGTCGAGTCGTTTGAGAGCTACCCAGGAGTAGCGGAAGTCCTTCCGATCTTGGCGCCTTACAAGATGGCTTCGCGCGAAGTTCGTCCGGACCTGACGCAAATCAAAGTGCTTAACTTCCGGGCCGGCAACGGAGCGGTTGGAGTAATGGGTGGCCCATGTTCCGTTGAGAGCGAGGAACAAATCGTTTCTTGTGCCCGCGCTGTTCGAGACTCTGGCGGAACGGCACTTCGCGGAGGCGCTTTCAAACCCCGAACAAGTCCCTACGCATTTCAAGGCATGAAAGAGGATGGTCTAAAGCTCTTGGCGTTGGCCAGGCAAGAAACAGGCTTGGCTGTAGTTACGGAGGTAATGAGCCCAGAGGATGTGGAATTGGTTGCCAAGTATGCGGATATCCTCCAAATCGGTGCCCGCAACATGCAGAACTACCGGCTCCTAGAAGCCGTCGGTCGGTCGGGCCGTGCGGTGTTGCTCAAACGCGGTCCGAGCGCAACGATAGAAGAGTGGTTGCTCGCGGCTGAGTATATTCTCAATGAAGGGAATCCGGACGTGATGCTCTGCGAACGAGGAATTCGGACCTTTGAATCTCACACACGTTTTACTCTTCCATTGGCGACTGTGCCATACTTGCATCGCAAAACACATTTGCCCGTTATCGTTGACCCAAGCCATGGTACTGGCCATTCGTATTTAGTTACCGACATGGCCGCCGCCAGCATCGCTGTTGGTGCGGATGGCTTGATTGTGGAAATGCACCCCAATCCCGAGAAAGCACTTAGTGACGGCTACCAGTCGTTGGACTTCGGCCAGTTTGAGGCCATGATGAAAAAATGCAAAGTCATTGCGGATGCACTTGGCAAGCAATTTGGCTAGAAATGTCATAAATCGTTCGACAAGGGCAAAAATCAACTCGTCCCGTAATATTGGAAAATTATGAGTCATCGAGAAAACGAATCCTATGCGGCTATGTTGCTTTTGGTCGTTCTGCTTTTCCTAATCTTGATCTCCTCTGCAGGAGTGTTTATGTGGCTAAAACAACTTCGTGCAATGGATGCGAGGGAACACGCTGACCGGATGGAGCGAAGGGCAAAAGAGGCGGCCATTTTAATGGAATCGCAAGAGGCGTCGCCGGAATAGCATCAAGGTTGTGTCTGCATGAGGGCCGGATTCGCAAGTGATTCTTGCCCCTCCAGCCCGCACGCTAGTGCAAGAAACCGGAAGTTCCTTCCGGTTTCTTGGATTGAGCCTGGGCTGTGCGACAAATAGCAGTTTCTATATTTCTTTCTGATTAATATCGAGTCTTTTTTGTTCCGAACAACAATAGAGTCAGATATCGCTAGCCCATCCGTTCGGGGCTTGCCCCCGACGGATG
>JAYTVL010000610.1:0-3212 GCA_043744075.1 Pirellula sp.
GTACCCGTGCGCACTTAGGGCAACGAAAATCAAAAAAACATGTACATTTCGCGTCAAGAAAAGGCCGCTGGGGTCTCTCACGGAACATAAATTGCGCAAGCAGGGAATGCCGCAATACCAGTTTTTTAACAGCCCAGCGTTAGCCCCGGTTTGTGGCGGAAAACCGGACGCTAGCGCGTTCCGGCTGATTAAATCAGCAGTCTCGATGGTCACACGGTTAAACAAGTTGTGTTAACGGACTTCGGTGTTTACTCTAGCCAAATTCCTGCATCGATCAATTGTTTGGTGGCTTGTTCTGCCCAACCTCGATTGGCGGCGGGGGATGCCGGGCTTGGGTGCAAAATCTTGCAAACCAGGGTCGACTCAAGGCTGGCGTGAGAGTTGCAAACCCGTTGTAAACAGTCCTGAGCATAGGCTCCGATGCCTACCGCAAACTCTGGATTGAGCAACAAAAGCGACTTTTGCAAGTGTTGGTCGCATTTAGCATCCAAATCTTTCACTTCGGACGCAGGCAGTTTGTCGGGCGTGACGTTTCGAGCACTGTCATCCATAAAGACTAGCGGGCAATAGTTAGAAACGAAATGTTCCGCGAAGAAATCTCTTGCAAATGGATAACGCTCGGAAATGAGTCCCCACAATCGTTTGCCCGAAACCTCACTTCGAGTGCAAGCAAAGCCCTCTATTGGCCTCTTGGGATGTTCGCGCTGAGGCTTACCAATGCTGGTTTCAATCTTGAGATAGCTTCGGACCGCATCGATCTCGCCGAATGGTACGCCGGTTTGAGCCATTCCCCATGGGCCAGGGTTCATTCCCAAAAAAAAGACTCGACACGGTCCGCCGCCGTATCGTCTCAAATACTCTTCTTGAGCCGACCAAGCGTAGTGGAGTGGATTGTAAACCCACGAAACCGGTGCTGAAAATTGGAGTGGGTCCAGTTCGGATCGCAGTTGCTTGGCGGCTGCAATGAGACCTTTTGAGGTTTTGTTCATTCTGGCATTGTAGAAAACAAAAACACCCTGCCAATTGGCAGGGTGCTCTGAGTGTGTTTAGTATCCGCCTTGTCCGGCTTATTTAGAAGGTAAAGAGCATATCGCCACCGAATACAGTTGCACTTGGTACGTTGCCAGCGTTGAAGCCGTATCGAGCTTCGTCCCAGACCCATCGAACTTCTGGTCGGAACAATAGGTTGGCTGAAGCGCGATAGTTGATGCCAGTGGTCAAGTTATACAGGTCGTCGTTCTTGGCATTGGCAAAGCCTGCACCAGTGTAGTTGAACCACTCAAATCGTTCCCCGAGAGTAATACGGTCGTTAACTTTATAGAGCAAGTAGTTGATGTTGCCGAACGTGTTACGTTGTTGAGCACCACCTGAATTTCGCGAGTTCAGCGAATCTGTTTGCGAAATATAGGTCAACTTGTCGGTCAAGTTGGCTGTCAAAATAACACTGTGGATGTTTCCTCGCTCTTGAACACCAAGATTGCTGTCGCCCATTCGGCCCATGCATGTGGAGTAAAGAACGGAGAGCTTGTCGCTCAACTTCCTCTTGAAACCACCTAAGTATGCCGAACCGTTGTCGTAGAAACCGCTATCCCAACCTGCAACGTAACCATTGTAAACTTGAGTATCTTCGTCCAAGTTGTAAGTTGACAAACCGCCGGTGTGAGTAAAGGGTTCAGCATTGTAGAACGTGAACTGACGGCTGTAGAAGAAGTTGCCAGTCGCTTGTACAACTTCGTTACCAACGATGGTAAAGAAGTGACCAAACTTGGTACTCAACTTGCCATAAGCAACTTCACCGTACAACTGTGGAATGGCATGCCCATATCCGAGGTTGTTGGAATTGTCCCATGGGTTATCCCATGTGTTTGCAGGAGCACCGAAGGCTTGTGTATCAGGACCATCGGTACCATAGAGGTAATCGATACGTGCACCGAGACCAAGACCTTCACTACCGTCAGCCACCTTCTCAGCGAAGAACCATTGTTGTTGCAATTGAACTTTGTGAGGATAGGTATTGAAGTTATTCGGTGTGGAGCGAGAGTGATATCCCAAATCTGTCCAACCACCGACATTGATTCCGGTATTGCCGATGCCATTTGGGAAGAGCTTCCACGGATCATTCAATTTTCGGCCGGTTCCGATCAAACCGAGACCAAAAAGTCCACCGGAATTGCCTCCGCTGCCTCCGCCGCAGCCGCAACCGCCGTCGCAAGCACCGTTGCCGCAACCACAGCTTCCCATGCTGTCGCAGCTACCGCCTTTGCCACCCTTGCCGTTGCAAACGTCGGCAACGTCACAGGCTGAGCCGGTGTCGCAGCAAGCTGCACCTTTTGCGTCACTTGCGGAAGCGACTGGGGCTTGGGAGCCGTCTTGGTAATAACTATAGTAGGATGCTGGGTAATATCGGGGAGCTGTTCGGTTCGATTGACCGAAGGCCGTTCCCGCACAACAAGCGCTTGCGACCATTGCAGTCAGCGCAAATTTGCTTATTTTCATAGTTCTGGAACTCCTATCCTGAACAAGGGGTGGAACGCACTAGCGTTTTTAAACGGCCTAAACACAAAGGGCCATTCACGGTTCGTAGGGTTCACGGAAAGAACACGAAGCGTCATGCTCCGGGGCTGAGAGATTGCCCGATGGTCCATCCGTGAACTCTATTCACATGGAATATCGGAGCAAAGTTCGATAAAAAGTTAAGCAAACAGCGAGCGCTAGAAAGACTATTACAATCGATAGAGGCGGACTTGGCAATTTGTTCCGAATACAGGAAGTTTGACATCGCGTGATCGAGAACGTTTGTGTTCTTCCTTTCAATTTGCATATAATAACGACACTTCTCGCTGATCGCCACCGACTGGTTCCAGGGCTCTGCCTTGGAACCCACTGATTTCAGGCTCTGCCTGGGCTGTGCGACAAATAGCAGTTTAGGGGAAATGCGTTGATGCGAGTTTTGTTCCGTTCTGCGATCTGGCCTTTGAGGTTGGTCGGGGGCTCGTCCCCCACCAACCTTGTTTTGGCGAACTAACGGCTGGCACTAACGAATCGACCCGTTCCCATCGGCTTTGCGGGCTGTTGATTTAATTAGCCGCAACGCGCTAGCGTCCGGTTCTTTGCCGTAAACCGTGGGCCCTGCGGCTGATATTGCTTGACAAATTCGCAGTAAATCAACAGCCCGTTTGCCCGCCGGAGGCGGGCAAAGCCGAGGGGAACGG
>JAYTVL010000611.1:0-10984 GCA_043744075.1 Pirellula sp.
ATGTCCAAGTGTCGCCTTTTGCTCCGCAAAAGTAGCGATCTCCACGCAACTTTCGCGGAGCGAAAGGCGACACTATTTGTTCGAACGATCCTTATCAACCGCAATCCTGTTTCGACAGAACAAACCTCTTTTAGCCACTTCATTCGATCGATTGCCGTTTTAATGAGCCATCCGCACAGTTCCGCAGCCAATCTTCCAGAGCCCTCAGTCATTCCAATCCAAGGATTGCACTGTGGCCATTATTTCTATCGTTGGAAGCGTGAAGTTCTCTATCAAATGGGGAAAGCAGCCGTGCATGAGGCCAAGGCGGATTTTTCGGCGGCGATCGCGCCTCATTCGACAGATCGGCCTGAGCGTATTCAATCGTTCATCGTCAGTGGTCACAAAGCCGATTTCGCAACAATTATGATGGATCCAGATCCATTGCGAATCGATCATGTGCATCAGCGATTGATGAGTTCCGCTTTGGGAGCCGCGATTGAACCGGTCTATTCATTCGTTTCTATGTCTGAGATCAGTGAATACCTGCCAAGCAAAGAACAATATGCAGCGAAACTCGTGCGAACCGGCGAAGATCCTCAATCGCCAACATACCAAGCGAAAGTGGCCTCGTATGAAAAGCGGATCCCAATGATGCATGCCCAGCGACTTGCTCCGGAGTTTCCCAATTGGCCAGCCATGTGCTTCTACCCCATGAATAAAGTTCGAAACGTCGGAGCCAATTGGTTTCTCGAACCTTTTTCCGCAAGAACAGAAATGATGGCTGAACACGCTCAAAGCGGAATGGCCTTTGCCGGTCGTGTTACACAACTCGTCACTGCATCCGTTGGCCTCGATGATTGGGAGTGGGGGGTGACACTCTGGGCTCGCAATCCGCAGTACCTAAAAGATATCGTTTATACAATGCGATTTGATTCGGCGAGCGCACGCTTTGGTCAGTTCGGCACGTTTTACACAGGCTACTTAGCAACCGGTGCGGCGATCTTAGATCACTGCTTGGTTTAGACTGGCTACTAGGCTTTGTTTCTAAAGCCTTCCATCAATGAACGTAGCTTAGGCTTCCAGCCTGAGATTCCAGAGTTATCCCTCACAGGCAAGATGCCTATGCTACGTTTAGAAACAGAGCCTAGCTCAATGGACAGCCGATTCTGGAGTCTGAGTCAAGTTGAAGTTGATATCTCGGCGCGGTTACAACGATGGACTGCTGCCGGTAGCATGGCGCTGATCGTTGCGACTTGGCGTCTATGGATTCCACAGACGGTCTTTCCTCAGATCCCGCTTTTTTCAATTCTATGTATCGCGCCTGCATGGTGTGATTGGATTTGTCTGGGATGTTTGTTAACCGGGCTAATCGTTTTAGCTGCCGGTATGTCGCCGCGTTGGAACACACTTGGATGCATTTTGGTTTTGGTTTCGATACCAATGTTATTCGGTCTTGATCAACATCGATTGCAGCCATGGGCATACCAACTCGCGATTTTCACAACTATCTGGTTGCTCTGCAGGGTTAAGCCCCGCCTCGAATGGATGCAGTGGCTACAAATCAGTATTTATTTCTACTCCGCTTTAAGTAAATTCGATTTCGAATTCCTGCACACGGTTGGGCAGCAGATGCTTGGAGCTTTGGCCAAAATTGTGGGACGAGATTCATCGGACATCAATGCTTCACTGCGATTGGCCTTGGTCGCAGCGTTTCCAGCGACCGAATTCGCAATCGCTCTCGGATTGGTATGGCCGAAAACTCGTCGACTTGCGGGAATACTCGCCATCTGCTTACATCTGGTCCTCATTGTCATCCTTGGTCCACTAGGACTTAACCATCGATTGGGCGTCTTGATCTGGAACGCTTTATTCGGAATCCAAGCCTACTATCTTTTCGTTGTAAGGAGAATAGCGACTAAAAAGGACGGGATCTCCGAACCGCGTGTACCGATAGTTACGACGAGACTCGAAAGGTCCATGCAGAAGATTTGTGGCACACTGATGGCCATCGTATTTGTAATGCCTTGTACTGAGCGCTATGGCATTTGGGATCACTGGCCGAGCTGGGCACTCTATGCGCCGCACAGCAGTCGCGTCTTATTGGAAATAGCAGCTCCAAGTGTTCATCGATTGCCTGCTGATTTAGTGGCATTGATGAACCAGCCTGCATCAGAATACGACGATGCGCCCGCGTGGATCAAGGTTCCACTAGATACATGGTCGCTGCAGTCTCTTAATACACCCATCTACCCTCAAGCCAGATTTCAGCTCGGGGTAGCACAGCACATTGCAAACGTCGTAGACACCGAGTTCCAGTTTCGAGTTACCATTCTAGGTACCGCCAGTCGATTCACTGGACGTCGCCAAACCAACGTTTACGTAAGCAAGGAGCAGACTATCAAAGCTGGCGATCTATATTGGTTCAATTGCATGCCACGTCGATTGTAGAACAGTTGTCCTCTGTTCAGATTTTAGATTTTTAGATTTTCAGATTTCCAGATTTCCAGATTTTAGATTTTAGTTTTTAGTTTTTAGTTTTCACGATCTCAAGCCAGCGTTGAATGAATCGCCAGAGTGACGGATAGGATTGGAAAATAGACGGCGGACTCATTTGCGGATCATAGTTGTCTCGCAGCTCCATTACCGCGATTTGTGTTCTGCGGTCAAACAATTGTTCGATCGTAAATCTCTTTCCATCTTGAAGTGCCTTAGTTAGATCTTCCAAAATGGAGTCAGGCGTTTTGCCACGAATTAATGCGCATTCACCTAGTCGGTAGCCGTGTTCAACTAAGCGGACCGTCCAACGCCAATCTTCTATCATTGGCGCCGAACCATCTCGACCGGAACTCGCGTCACTGGGATCGGCTCGTGGTAGTTGAGCAATAGGCCGGACCGGCTCGTCGCTAGTTGGCAACGTAACTTCTTTGGATTCTACAGGGGTCCGCGAGGCCGGAGTGTTTTCGATCTTTTCAACGGGACCTGCATGTGTAGGTGGCTTTGCAGGTGTTGGTTCGTTTCGCTTCAGCGACTTCAACTGGCTGGCGGCAATCGGATCTGCCGATTTTTCAGCAGCGAGTAAGCATTGATGAACATACAGCAACACTCGAGGCGGTATTTGCTGTGTCCCTGCAATACACCCATTCCCCGCATCGGAAATAGAAATCGTTACTTTGCCAACGCGCAATTCGGAAAGACAAAAAAGCCCAACATCTAGCATTTGGTCCAAAAAACCTGACGCGTGGGATTTCTTCCAAGTTTTCAGAATCCCAAACTCCGGAAGCCTCTGCAATCGAAGCCCTTGTACTGCCTTGCTCTCTACACCCGAAAGATGCTGCAAAAGTAACGTCTTACTCAAATAGCCGTGGGTACGTTCAACAGCTTTTAGAATGGTCATGGCCATGTCGCAAGCGGGCTTGATCTCGCTCGGCATTAAAAACGCTGGCTTTGGGTCGGCGAACATGAATTTTGAAGAAGCGTTCGATGACGCAGCCGTTGACGCAACGGCAGATGTCGAAGCAGCAGATACCGGAATGACAGAAAGCGTGTTAGCGGATGGTGTTGCCGATAGCAATGAAGCCGACGGCGATTTGGCTTCTACTGCTTGTGGAGACTTCAACTTCGGTCTGACATCATCGGAACCAACTTCGCCGGGAACAGACACAATCGGAGTCTTTAGTTGTTTCGGCTTCGCTTTCTTTTCATTGGTTGGGCTATCGGAAATGCCGTTTACTAGTTTTGGCATATTTGGCCAGCCCGTTTTTCCTTGGCAGCGATCACAGATGCCACAGTTTGAAGCCGATCCGTCGCCAAAATACTCGAGGATAGTCTTTTGTCGACAAGATCTACTTTGCGCATAGGAGACCATGCGATCCAGTTTTTCGTAATCGGATTTTTTTCGCGCCGCGAGTGTCTCATGATCGATCTTGAGTTCACTAAAAGGAACATCGCGACGCCGAAAGTGAATGGCTCGACCACGAAACGGAGGTACGTACTCGAAGGCCTCCAATTTGCAAAGTTCTCGCAAAGTGCGATTCAGCGCATCTCGATCCATTTGCAACTGCTGCATTAGCCATCTTGGGTGAATGTACACCGCTTCTTCGCGTCGATCTGCAATCGCTTTCTCTACAGCTCTTAAGACATTGCGTTGAACATGGGCTGCCTTGGGAAGCAAATCAAGCAAGGTTGGCAGCTTGCTGTCGATCCTGAACATGGCCAATCCACCAGACATTTCTAGTCGTTCCATGACAGTCGTTCGACCAAGGATTTGCAGACAGGAGTTTATCGCTTCGGTTGTGGCGGGTGCGTTTGTAAGTTCTCGAATCTCCTCTGCGGTCAACTCGATCGGGTCTTCGGTACGCTTTACCAATAGATCGTAGACCGATTCTAAAAGTTCCCGCGGAGGATTCGCATTCTCGATAAAGAATTCCTGGATGTAGCGATCCTGAGGACTGTAAAGCAAAACACACTGAGATGGCAAGGTATCGCGCCCCGCACGCCCCGCTTCCTGATAGTACGCCTCGAGCGTCCCTGGCGTATTGTAGTGAATTACGTATCGCAAATCGGACTTGTCGATCCCCATGCCGAATGCATTGGTAGCGATGATCACTTTGAGGTGCCCACTCATGAATTGTTCTTGGATCAATTTGCGTTGCTCGGGCATTAGACCTGCATGGTAAGCACCAACGCTAATCTTCAGCTCCTTGCCGATCTGTTCGACCAAGGCCTCGCATCGTTTTCGGGTCGCGGCATAGATGATTCCCGTTCCCGACTGGTCCTTGATAAACTCCAAAAGTTGCTTGTCTTTTTCTCGGTCCCCCATGCAAAGCATCGAGCCAAGATAGAGATTGTCGCGAGCAAAGCCTGTGATGAAATGTTTGGCAACTCTCAGCTTGAGTGAGTCAACGATATCTTGTCGGACCTTTGGAGTCGCAGTCGCAGTCAGCGCGACGGTTTGAACTCCACCGAGGGCTTCGCGAAACCTGCCGAGTCGTTGATAGTCTGGTCGAAAGTCGTGCCCCCACTCGCTAATGCAGTGGGCCTCGTCGACCGCAAGCAATTGGATAGGCGTGGTGCGGATCGCATCGAGGAATTTTGAGTTGCGAAGCCGCTCAGGAGCGACATAGACCATCGAGTAGTGCCCACCCGCGACATGCTCTAGCCGCTGATTCTGCTCTGCTGTTGACAATGTGCTATTGATCAACGTGGCTGAGAGGCCACGGTTGGAAAGTGCGTCCACCTGGTCCTTCATCAATGCGATGAGGGGCGAAACCACGATCGTCAATCCGGGGCGGACTAAACTGGGCAATTGATAACAAAGGCTCTTGCCACCACCCGTCGGCATCACGCACAAGCAATCATGGCCGGCGATGATGTGACTGATGACTTCTTGTTGGCCTTTACGAAAGTCCTTTAGGCCGAATCGATTCAAAGCCGCATGCAAATCTATCTGCTCGAGAGCGGCCATATAATCTGCAGTCCTATCCCCTTGGTCTATATCCTATGAGCCGAAAGTTGGTTTGAAATCTCAAACGCAATTTCCAACGCTTGTTCGTAATTCAGTCGTGGGTCGAGCTGCGTTTGGTACGCTGATTCCAAGTCGGACTCAGTCAAGCCACGTGATCCGCCTACACATTCGGTGACGTCCTCGCCGGTAAGTTCCAAATGAGCACCGCCCAACATGGACCCGCACGCGCGATGAATCGCAAAGGAAAGACGCAGCTCATCGACGATATCGTCAAAACGCCGGGTCTTGCGCCCATGGGCCGTTGACACTGTATTACCATGCATGGGATCGCAAACCCAAAGCACTTCTCGTTTCTCGCTTCGAATCGCTTCGATCATCGGCGGCAGAGCTGCCTCAACTTTGCCTCGTCCCATTCGATGGATTAGCGTTAACCGTCCCGGTTTATTATTAGGATTTAGCAGCTTAGTCATTTCGATCAATTCATCGTGCTGCAGCGTTGGCCCGACTTTGACCGCAACAGGATTGCGTATTCCGCGAAAGTACTCGATGTGCGCACCGTCCAAAGCGCGAGTGCGTTCGCCAATCCAAGGCAAATGCGTGCCGAGATTATAGTAGCCGATTCCTCGGACGCTTTGACGCGTCAAGGCGGTTTCGTAGTCCAAGTGCAACGCTTCGTGAGATGTGAAAAAATCGACTCGTTTTAAATCGGTGGTGCGATCTGGAAGAATCGTCTCCACAAACCGGATGGCGTTTCCGAGCGATTTCACCAATTCCCGGTAACGATCAGCCACTTCCCCCGTCGCTTCATCCACGAAAAGTAAATTCCAGTTCTCCGGATGATGCAAATCAGCGAATCCACCCTCACTAAGTGCTCGAACAAAATTGAGCGTTAAGGCCGACCGTTCGTATCCGCGCAGAAGCAGTTCTGGGTCTGCGCGTCGAGCTTTCTCGGTAAATTCAAATTGATTGACTAAATCACCACGATAGCAAGGCAACGTAACACCATTCTGTGTTTCGGTTTCGCTTGAACGAGGCTTGGCGTATTGACCAGCCATACGACCGACTCGCAAGATTCGTTTTCGTGATCCGAAAACGATGGCAAGACTCATTTGCAACAGCAACTTCAGTTTGCTCGCAATTGGCTCGGTTTGGCATTGGTCAAACGTCTCGGCGCAATCGCCACCCTGAAGCAGCCAAGCTTCTCCGCGCTGAGCCGCTGCTATTCCGTCGTGCAGGTGGTCAACCTCCCAGCTTGTAACCAACGGCGGCATTATGCTGATCTGGTTTAATACATGCGAAAGCGCATTCGAATCAGGATAAGTTGGTTGCTGCGAGACCGGAAACGACTTCCACGAGGACGGAGACCAAGGTATGGACATGGACAGTTTTGGAGATGTTTTAGGGCTTGAAATGATTTGAAGCGTGCGAAAAATTTGCTCGCAACGCACTAGAATAAGCCCGTTGAGTGAAAATTCAGAGTGCAATTTGAGCGTTATGCGTAGAATCGTTCCGAATCGCTGAAATCGGATGCGTTTTTTCTGAGGATGGTCAAGCCAGGGCTTTTCTTCTGCGGCCGGCAAGATTTCCTTAACATCGCGCGGTAAATTACCGTCGTAGTGGATCTTGTTAAAGATCCTGCCGCTCGGGGATCTTAAACAAGATCCACTACAAGTTCCGACAGTTATTGCCGCGAAAACGTTCTAATCGTTGTTCCGGGTCGCAAAATCGCGATCGGAAGTTATTGGTTTTTCAAGGAGAATTATGCGACCTTTTTTGGCACCGCATCGATGCCCAGGCTGCGAGATTCGCAAGCCGCTTTGTTTCTGTTCGTTCATTCCGCAGATTGTTCTTGCGACCCGTGTCACAATCCTAATGCACACCTCCGAGGAGGTGCTGACGACCAACACAGCGAGGCTGGCTGCAAAAGCTCTGACGAACAGCGAGATTCGCATCCACGGACGACGCGATGAACGGATGGTAACCGACAGATTGTTTGAGCCAGGCCGAATTCCATTGCTGTTATTTCCAAGTCCAATCGCCGTCGAACTTACGTCTGAATACGTGTCGAAATTTGAACTCCCAATCAACTTGATTGTACCGGACTCGAACTGGCGACAGACAACAAAATTCGTCCGTCACGAACCGTCGCTGCGCGGCATTCCGCACGTCAAGCTCACGCAAGGAACTCTATCAGAGTATCGATTACGTACGCAACGCAACGTTCATCATCTTTGCACCCTGGAAGCAATCGCAAGAGCCATCGGCATTCTCGAATCCATCGATGCACAGAAAAGCCTTGAAACGCTGTTGCGGGTTCTTGTGGAGCGAACCTTATGGTCCCGAGGCCGAATCAACGCAACAGAATGCGTCACCGCAGGCATCCCAACTGAAGCGATATACAGTTAGTAGCGGAAAGTCCAAAAAAGCCCCTGGTTTCATACGTTTCATACCAGGGGGAAATTACCTTCGACCTAGCAAATTGCGAATCTCGCGCCCGAGATGCTTAGATGCCGTTAGTTCCAGCGGCTCCCACCGCCTAAGAAGTAGTCTTTGAACGATTCTCTTGCGTCTTCGATGCAGAGCAGGAGCTGATCTTCTGAAACGCGAACGACGTTGACTTTTTTCAGTTCTGCTTCGAAAGTTAGGTTGTCTGCAGACAGGTCGCTCGGGATGTAAAGGGTCTTAGGCAGTTGTCGTTTGTGCGCATAGCTGTCTTTGAGCATCTGTTGGACTTCGGCATTCGATGGCTCCGTCTGAGTTATTGGAACATTCAACATGCTAAGAATGAAGCAACTTGCTACGTCCAAGAGCGTCAAGCAATTGAAATCACCGTCGGCCTCCGTGCGAATCGGGCTATCGTTCAGTTGGAACGCGATCCAAGCATCATTGACTTGAAATTGGTTGGGATCAATCACAGGGGCAAGTTCTAACTGGAAAACTTTGTTCGAATCGAATTGAAAATGACCGCCAAGGCACGATTGAATAACAAGCTTGACCAAGATTGTAATCTGCGACCGCCCCATTCGCCATCTTCGGCACTTCCCATGTCTTGACTGAGCAATTTCAGAACTTCTCTGCGGACAACTTCGAAATTCAGGCCGAGGTTCATCAGCACTTGAGCCGCGACTCCGCTCTCGTCCTTAACCAAGCCGAGTAGAATATGCTCCGTGTCGAGGTATTGGTTATTGAAGCGCTGCGCTTCTGAGTTAGCCAACCGCATAGCTTTGCGAGCACGATCTGTGAATCTTTCGTACATTTCCAAACCTTTCTTGGATAGCTTGGCTCACCAATGGATAGCTGGTACAGCTCATTGTAGAGGGGACCTACGGTTTTTAGCATCCTTTCACCGCTAGCATTTTTGATTACAAACACACCATTCGAACTTGCGTGAGAGCACACAGCGCCTTTCTCCATGCTTCTTTGACTTTGTGATCGTCGATGAAAGTCATCGCTCGATCTACAATACGTACGGCGAGATACTCGAGTATTTTAAAACGCTGACGCTTGGTCTCACTGCGACACCGACCGACATCATCGACCACAACACGTTCAAGGTGTTTCATTGCGAGGATGGGCTCCCAAGCTTCGCTTACACATTCGAGGAAGCTGTCAACAACGTCCCACCGTATCTCAGCAGTTTCCAGGTGATGAAGATACAAACCCGATTCCAAAAAGAAGGGATTAGCAAACGCACTATCTCGCTCGAAGATCAGAAACGATTATTGCTGGAAGGCAAGGAGGTCGAGGAGATCAACTTCGAAGGAACTCAGATCGAAAAGCAAGTCATCAACAGAGGGACCAATACGCTTATCGTCAAGGAGTTCATGGAAGAGTGCATCAAGGACTTCAATAGTGTCCTTCCAGGCAAGACAATTTTCTTCTGCTCCTCCAAGGCACACGCTCGAAGAGTCGCGGAAGTCTTTGACAAACTCTATCCTCAATACGCAGGTGAGCTAGCCAAAGTACTCGTTTCCGATGACCCGCGAGTCTACGGCAAAGGTGGCCTGCTAGATCAGTTCACAAACAACGATATGCCTCGTATTGCGATCAGTGTCGATATGCTCGATACAGGCATCGACATTCGCGAAATCGTTAATCTCGTCTTTGCCAAGCCCGTTTACTCCTATACCAAATTTTGGCAGATGATTGGACGCGGCACGCGGTTACTAGAGACCAACAAGCCGAAGCCATGGTGCCTCGAAAAAGACGTTTTTCTAATCCTCGATTGTTGGGACAACTTCGAGTATTTCAAGCTGAAGCCCAAGGGAAAGCAACTCAAGCCACAGATACCTCTACCTGTACGTCTGGTCGGTTTGCGCCTAGACAAAACTGAAAAGGCAATCGATGGGAACCATCACCAAATCTGCGAACGAGAGGTCGGCAAGCTGCGGAAACAAATCGCGGAGTTACCTCAAAGTTCAATCGTCATCAAAGACTCCGCCACATCGCTAAGCCAATTGGCCGCCCCGAACTTTTGGACAGCGCTCGACCATCGGAAGCTCGAGTTTCTTCGCACTGAGATCAAACCGTTGTTCCGAACCGTATCCGAAGCGGATTTCAAGGCCATGAGGTTCGAACGCGACGTGGTCGAGTATTCGCTTGCCAAACTATCCAATGAGAAGGAAAAAGCAGAAACGCTCAAAGATGGGATCGTCGAGCAGATCAGCGAACTGCCGCTCAGCATCCCGTTTGTCCAAGCCGAAGAGCCGCTGATTCGAGCCTCTCAGGCAAGTCATTTTTGGTCCAAGTCGAATGCCCTCGATATCGAAGACTCTCTCGATGAATTGATTGGTCGACTGGGACCACTCATGAAGTTCCGAGAAGCCGACACTGGCGCCGGCCCTACGCATCTCGATCTAAAGGACTTCCTGCATCATAAGGAATGGGTTGAATTTGGCCCGCAGCATGCGGCTGTCAGCATCAGCCGATATCGTGAAATGGTAGAAACGCTGATCGCCGAACTGACGCAACATAATCCGGTATTGCTCAAGATCAAGAATGGAGAGGCCGTTTCCGATGTCGAAGCGATCGAGCTCGCCAACCTCCTGCATACGGAGCATCCCCATATCACCGAAGAGCTGCTTCGGCAGGTTTACAAGAATCGCAAAGCGAGCTTCATCCAGTTCATTCGCCACATGCTCGGCATCGAAATTCTAAAGAGTTTTCCTGACGCAGTTGGCGAGGCTTTTGAGCAATTTATTCAGCAGCACACCAATCTCAACAGTCGGCAACTGGAATTCCTCAATCTTTTGAAGAACTTCATCGTCGAACGCGAAAAAGTTGACAAGAAGGATCTAATCAGCTCACTATTCACTGTCATCCACCCACAAGGAATTCGTGGTGTTTTTAACAAACGTGAGATCGATGAAATTTTGGAATTGACCGCAAAACTAGCCTCCTAAACGTGGCATAGGCTTCCAGCCTGTGAACAAAACACACACACAGGCTGGAAGCCCACTGCTTTCAACATCTTTGATCTAGTGTAACTCGATGCGAATATTGTAGTTAGGTGCTCTTACGAATAGTTTTTCGAAGGAG
>JAYTVL010000612.1:0-3211 GCA_043744075.1 Pirellula sp.
GTCGATCATAAGTCGGGCTGAACCGGACGCTAGCGCGTTGCGGCTGATTAGCCGAGGGGCGCTAGCCCACGGTTTGCGGCCCATGTTGTGATCGATGCCTCCTTTTATTACTGGATGTAAGACGTTATTTTAGTAGGCAATTCTGCCCAAATCCTAAGTCCAAACGTTCCTCCCACTCAAAGGTGTTTTATTATGGCATCCGTGATTGCCCATTCGTACCTTCCCAAAGTTCAGCGGTTTTTAGAGAACGGAGTTAAGAAAGGCTTTGTTGGCGGCAAAGAAATCGAAGCCTCCAACGGTGAAACATTCTTTACGAAAGATCCAGGGTCCGGCGATACGCTTGCCGAAGTCGTCGCATTGCAAGCCAATGATATCGATCTTGCAGTCGATGCCGCCAACCTCGCATTCAAAAAACAAGCGTGGGCTCGCCTTGCTCCTAACGATCGAAGCGCCATGCTGCACCGTTTGGCGGACGGCATTGAAAAGCACAAGCCGATTATTGCACAGATCGAAGCACTAGATGCCGGCAAGCTCGAGGTCCACGCGCAAGGGGACGTTCAAAACTGTGTGGATACAATACGCTATTTTGCGGACTTGGCACAGCACGCGAGGTTGCGGTCGACTTTGGCTGTCAAAGGCCATGACGCTTGGACAAGCCGACAGCCCTGGGGTGCATGTGGATTCATCTTTCCCTGGAACTTTCCTTTTCTGCTCATCGGCTGGGGAATCGCCCCTGCCTTGGCTGCCGGAAATACAGTCGTCATCAAACCTGCCGAAGATACGCCTTTGTCCGCAATCTATTTAGCACATCTCGCACAGGAAGTCGATATCCCAGATGGTGTCATCAATGTTGTTCCTGGTCTTGGCCCGGTCGCTGGTGCCGCCCTGGCAGCAAGTACTAAGATCAAACGCATGTCATTCACTGGCTCGCCAGAAGTTGGTCGCCTGGTCGGCGAAGCTTGCGGTCGCAATTTGGTTCCGGTCAAACTCGAACTTGGTGGTAAAGGTGCCGCTGTAGTCTTCGACGATGTAGATGTCGAGCAAACGGCACAGAAACTGGTCGGGGCCATCACGTTTCACACCGGCCAAGTTTGCTGCGATGCGACGCGATGGATTGTCCACCGAAAGATTTACGATCGCTTTGTGAATGAGTGTGTCGATCGACTCAAAGCGGTTCAAGTTGGATATCAAATGGATGGCAAAACGCAGATGGGGCCAGTCGTGAATGCCAAGCAACGTCAACGCGTTGTAAATTATCTAGCCAAAGGAAAAGCAGAAGGCGCCGAATGCGTACTCGAGGGGGGGATCGCAGAAGTAGAGGGATTTAATGGTCATTACGTTAAACCCGCACTACTGGCAGGTTCGCTCGATAACGTTGCCGCCCGCGAAGAAATCTTTGGGCCGGTTGCATTTTTGAGTCCATTCGATTCGGAAGAGCAGGCGGTCGAAATGGTGAATCGCACCGATTATGGACTTGCTAACAGTGTTTGGTCCAGTGACCTAAATCGGGCAGCACGCATCGCTGAAGTCATGTGTGCTGGAAATAGCTGGATTAACGCGCACAATGTTTTCGCTCATGGAGTTCCTTACGGTGGCATTAACAAGAGCGGAATGGGGGGCGGTGTCAATTCGATCGAGACATTGTTTGACTATCTCCGAAGTCTCTCGGTTGTTCGACCCCTTTAGGTTCTGTTTCTAAAACGTAGCATAGGCATCTTGCCTGTGAGGATAACGCTGGAATCTCAGGCTGGAAGCCTAAGCTACGTTTATTGCAGGATGGCTTTAGAAACAAAGCCTAAAACGGCATCCATTCTAGACCCAAAAGTCGGTCAAGCAGCCAAGCTATACCGCAGGCTAAGATCGCACCAGAAAGACAACGCGAGATTAGCGGTCCACGTCTTGTGTTGGAAACAAGTTTCCAAAGAGGCCAAAGACAGGCAACGATCACTAACTGCCCTATTTCAACTCCGAAATTGAAAGCGAGTAAGCATCGAATTAGACCCTCGCGAGGTAGACCAAGATCGCGAAGCACATTCGCAAATCCAAAGCCATGAATCAACCCGAAAACAAACGTTATTCGCCAGCGATGTGGTGATTCATCTCGAAGAAGGTTCTCTAGGGCCACATACACAATCGTCGCTGCAATGCAGACTTCTACTAGTCGACTTGGGACCGTTACCGTTTCGGTCGCTGCCAAAAATAATGTAATGGTGTGGGCGACCGTAAACGCACTTACGATTTTGACGACTTGCCAGAACCTGCTGCCAATCATCAGCCCAAACAAAAAAAGGATGTGATCGTAACCAATAAAGATATGCTCGACGCCCAGCCAGACGAAGCTCCCAAGCTGTGACCACCACGAAGGAGCATAATCCGTAAAGTAAAGAAAGTCCGGTTCGAAAATCGTGTAGATAACTTCATAGGCTGGCTTGTCGGGCTGTTTGAAAACGCCCAGCACCTTGTGACGGTCCCCCAGTTTTCCAAAGACATTGAAGTTCAACGTTATACTCTCTGGGATCTCCCGTATCTTGCGCTCAAAGGGAAAAGCCACAATTGCTTGATTCCAATCGGCAACCGAAATCGCGGACTCACCTAGTAGCCATCGAGCTGCTTCGAATTCGCCAAAATCAGTTTTTTGTTCGTTGATCTCAAATTCGATTTCATCGCGAAGAAACCGTCGCAAAACGGACTCCACTTGGCGGAATTCGGCTTCAAGGATAAGTCCGTCTTGATTCGCGTCGATTTTTGCCAAGCGAGTTAAGGACTCAAGGTCGTACCGAAACTCGATACGCAATGTTGATAACGTGAACTCAACACTCGCATAACTTGTGTCAGGGGTATGAGCATGCGAGACCGCAGTACTTGAAAAGAAAAGAACGATTGCGATCTGGTACAAACGAACCTGCCGCCCGTCCAAGCCATTCCAAAGCGTTTGCCGTCCTTTACACATTGGGTTCTTTTCTCTGCGGATTGCGGTTCATGCTTAACCGATCGAGGCCCTCAAGCCTCGATCGCGGGGAGCGCGAATACCGCCAGACTTTGTCGCTGGTCTCGACGGATGGAAGCGTCGCTTGACACGCCCGCCGCTGCGCGGGTTAAACAAGTCGCAAGGCCCCCAGCAGTTGCATGTCCGCTCAGAATCACGGGCCGGTCACTGTAATCCACATCGGCGAGACCCAAACCAATTCGCCGTCTGCCTGTTCTCCGCGAA
>JAYTVL010000613.1:0-10971 GCA_043744075.1 Pirellula sp.
TGGGATAGGCTTCCAGCCTGTCGACAGGCTGGAAGCCTATCCCACTTAATATCCGAAACGTCCTAAGAAGAAATATCGTCTGCCGTACCGGCCTGGCGATCGGGGCCAATACTCTTTAACACAAATTCGCTGCCGTTAATTGTGTATTCGTAGGGACTGCCCCACGGATCCTTGCTTATTGGCTTGTCAAGCATTTTAACCCAATCCTCGGTGGCCTCGCCCGGTTTGTTGCTCAAGGCATCCAAAGCCGAAGGCAATCCACTCATTAGCAATTCATAACGCTTTAAGGACTGCGAAAGCATTCCAAGCTCGATTTTCGCTGTTTGGATTTTTGTTCTGTCTTTGATTCCAGTGAACGCTTGGATACCGAAACCGGCAATGACGACCAGGATCACAAGAACCAAGAGCAACTCGAGCAGGGTAAAGCCGCTTCGGTTGGTTCGGGAAGGGTTGCGACGTTTCAAAGTTATACTCCTAAGCTAAAGTTTTAAACGGTGCTTGAGCTGTTGAGGATAGGAATCATCAACGCCAAGACAACAAACATAACCATCGCTGCCAAAATCAGCAGCATCATTGGTTCCAAGAGACGAACAACCGTCTCCAATCGACGGAACGTGGTCCGTTCTAAATTCTCTGCTATTGTTACTAACACAGAATCTAGCGTATTGGACTCCTCGGCGACAGAAATCATTTCGACAACCGTCTGCGGGAAGTGACCACATTTTTCTAATTGCTTGGCCAATCGTTCCCCGGCCGTGATTTCTTCGCTTGCCGCTTCGATCGATTCCGACAAAATCAGATTGCCCGCAGCATGCCGGCTGATCTCAAGCGACCGCAGGATGGGAACCCCGTTTTGTAAGAGAGTGCCCAAGACTTGACAAAAACGGGCGACCGCAAGATTGAGAAACACCGATCCAAGTAGAGGAGTCTTGATCTTAAGAAGATCGGCGTTGTGCTTGCCTCGGGGAGTCTTCAAGTACTGATTGATGGCTAGAGCGAGGATGGCAATCGTTCCAAGCACAACCCACCAATAGCCGGACACGAATTTACTGAGCCCCAGCAACAATTCAGTTGCTCCTGGCAAATTCCCCTGAGCTCTCATTTGAGCAAACATATCGTCGAACTGTGGCACAAAAAAGATCAACAACACAGAAACGACGATCACGCCAACGGACATGACGAATACGGGATAGGCGATCGCTCCCATCGTCTTGCCTTTGATTTCTTCTTGCTTTTCAACAAAACTTCCTACTCGCTCAAGCGCATCTTCAAGGAAGCCGCCTTCGCTACCGGCCCGGACCATATTGACCGCCATTTCATTAAAAATTCGGGGGTAGCGGGACATCGCTTCCCCTAACGCTTCGCCCTCTTCGACGCGTCCACGAATTTCACTGACGGCATTTTGAAGCGTTCGATTCCCGCCCGATTGATTTGAGAGCAACGTCAATGTCCGTAACATAGGAACGCCAGCTCGAAGGAGCGAAGCGCACTGGGCGTAAAAGCTGCCCATCTGCGCACCGTGAACTTTCCGTGTCATCTTGACTTGGGAAGACTTGTTAACGGAAATTGAGATAGGAAACAACGACTTGGCACCCAACTGCGTGGCCGCATCGCGCGCATTTGCTGCTGCGATTGTTCCTGAGGCCGATTTGCCGGCCATATCTCGTGCTACGTATGCAAAGTCAGGCATGATATTAGGTTAGGATTCTACTTTGAGCCGCAGGCGCTAGCCGCGTTGAGAAACGATCCGTCTTGGAACGCGGCTAGCGCCTGCGGCTCAGATTATGGCCTTAACCCAGCGAGTCCCCTTTCGTGGCTCGGAGCACCTCTTCCATACTCGTCGTTCCCTCGATAGCTTTGCGAAACGCATCGTCTCGCAACGTCAACATACCATGATTCAAAGCAGCTTTCTTGATTATGAAGCTGCTAGCGCGATCATGCGCCAACTGCCGAACATCTTCGGTAGTCGCTAGCAATTCGTAAATCCCGAATCGTCCAGCATAACCAAGGTTTCGACAAGCTCGACAACCGGTTGGTCGGAACAAAGGTTTTCCATCCAGTTTGTCCCATGGGAAGTCTTTTGGCACTTCGTCGGTTGTCGGATGATACGGTTGTTTGCATTCGACACATAATCGGCGAACCAGCCGCTGTGCCATGATTCCCTCAACAGTACTCGCTACCAAGAAAGGTTCGATGCCCATGTCGACAATACGCGTAAATGCACTTGCCGCATCGTTAGTGTGCAACGTGCTGAACACCGTGTGACCGGTGAGCGAAGCTTGGATCGCGTTTTCGGCAGTTTCGGCATCTCGGATTTCGCCGACCAGCACAATATCTGGGTCGTGTCGCAAAATACTTCGCAGCGAAACGGCAAAGGTCAAACCAATTTTCGGATGGACTTGGATCTGATTGATACCGTCCAGTTGATATTCGACTGGATCCTCTGTCGTAATAATCTTATTCTCCGGCGACTTGATCTCGAGCAACGAGCTGTACAGAGTTGTCGTCTTACCTGAACCCGTTGGACCGGTTACCAAAATGATTCCGTGCGGCAGTCGAATGAGCTCGCTATACAGTTTGTACGTCGCTTCACCCATCCCTAGGTTGCGCAAATCGAACTTCATCGAGCCTTTGTCGAGAATACGCATGACCAAGCTTTCGCCATGAATCATCGGTATGACTGAAACACGAATATCGATCTCGCGACCATGCACTCGCAGCTTGATTCGACCGTCTTGAGGCAGTCGCTTTTCTGCGATGTTCAAGTGAGCCATGATCTTGAGGCGCGAAATAATAGCCGCCTGAAAGCGGTTGATTTCAGGCGGAATTGCCTGTGTGTGCAAGATACCGTCAATGCGATATCGCACGACGATCCCAGCGGCTTGCGATTCGATGTGAACGTCGCTTGCACGCGTATCGATGGCTTCGACCAACAATTCATTCACTAATCGAACAACCGAAGCTTCTTGAGCTTGTTCGCCCAATTCGCTTCCGTCAGCTTCGATTTTCTCCAGCAATTCGATTTCGGTATCTTCGTCCGATTTCGAGGCCATAAGCCCCTCGACGGTTTCGCTGCCGACGCCGAGATGCTTTTTAACAAGCTTTGCGATTTCGTCTTTTTCTGCAACGAGCGGAACAACGGCTAAGCCAGTCGCCGCGGACGCTTCGTCAAGCGCATACAAATCCAGCGGGTTACTGGTGGCAACGAATAGTTGCCCACCTTCGCGTTTGACTGGAAACAAGGCGTGGCGATAAATGAGCTTGAGCGGGAATGTTTGAAGCAGCGCGAGATCGACGTTTGCTTCGCGAAGATCGATGAAATCGAGTCCGAATTCCTCGGCGACGACCCTCAATGCGTCCTCCTCTTTTGCGAAGCCTGCTTTGATTACGCTTTCAAGAATACCCCCACCATTCGCGGTAGCGCGAGATTGCTGAAGTTGTTCGCGGTTGATCAGACCGCGTCGGAGTAGGATTTCGCCAGCTTCTGTAATCATATGTCAGTAGGACTCTATTGTTGGTATTTCATAAATATCGAGAAGTTGGATAGGAACATAGCCTCGCCCCAACGAACGATCGGGACGATGGTCCCAATCTACCCCCAATTACTGACCGCCTCGGTTTCCGCCACCACCACCGCGTTGACCGCCACCGCGTTGACCGCCGCCGCCTTGACCGCCGCCACCACCTTGGCCTCCACCACCTTGGTTACCGCCACCAAAACCGCCGCCGCCACGTTGGCCTCCACCACCACCTTGACCACCAAAGCCCTGACCACCAAAGCCACCGAATCCTCCAGGGAAGCCTCCACCCCCAGCACCGCCGACTCCGCCGCCTCGGTTTCTGAACTGCTGTAAGAAATCAGCCGGGTTGTTTGTACCGGCCGCCCCAGCTTGGCCTGGAGTCGCCGTGCCGGATGCGGTAGTCGTTTTTACACTCGCACCAAAAGCTGATTTTAGAGCGTTCTGCATCGTCGCGGCATTCACTTCGGGTGGGATAGGCATGACGAAGAACTCGCTTTCATCGTCTTCGGAGGCTTTATCAAGCTCCTGTACAAACTTCTTAACTTCCTCGAACAGCATCGGCTGTGCTACCACGATCAATGCGTTGTTTTTTTTGTCCGCGCTAACGGTCATCGTTTGTTCTTTTAGCTCTTTCGGCGCCGCACCACCACCACCGCCACCGCCGCCGCGTCGTCCGCCACCGCCTCCGGCAAGAAGTGCAAGAAAAGCCTGCGGATTTGGCTGCCCCTGGGCACCGCCAGCAGCCGCAGGAGCTGCAATTCGGTCAGCGTAAACTTGCTTGACAAGAGCTTCGATATCGGCGACCGCAACATTCTTAATGAAGATAGTCCCGGGGGTGCCGCGAGTTAAATTCTCTACGCCACTGTCAGCAATGTCGATCATCGCGACGAGATCTTCCACCATTTGCAAATCAGAACCATTGGCCTGAACCCAAAGCGCGTTGAGCCTAGGATCCGAGGTTATCACCACAGTTCCAGTTGCGGCAGCGCCTGTGACGCCCGAACTAGCAGTGGAGCTACTGCCACCACCGCCGCCAAAAAGTCCGCCGAAGATTCCACCACCACCCAAAACACTGGAGGCTACGTCACCGAGAAGTCCCCCGCCACCTCCAGTCGCTACCTCACCTGCAATGATGCTCTCTATTAATTCTTTTGCCGCTGGCGATTTTATGAATTTTAGAACAATAGCAACTGGTTCACCGGGAGCATTCTTCATTTGCTCACGATACAGTTCATACGCTTGATTGAACTCTCTAAGCGCTTGCGGATTGTCGCTCGTGATGATCAAGCCGTTTGGTCCGCGGCGAATGACGATATCATCATATTGACCGAAAGGCGTGTTAGTGCCATCGTTTTCCTGAACTGTAACCAATTTGGAAAAACGGATGATTGGGCTAGAATCTGATGCGCGTCGACCATCGCTCACGTTCTTTGGAGCTGGAACCGGTTTTTCATTGCCTGGCACGCTCGTTTTGATCTTGGAATCTCCTTCCGGGAGGATCATTCGGAATCGAGACTTACTTTTCTTGGCTTGCATGAACATCTCGATCGACTCGAGCATTCGATCAGCGGACTTTCCTCTGTGAGGCAACAAAAGCATCCCATCCAACAAACTACTCTCCAGCTTCGGGCTGGACTCTTCAACCGTACTCAAAAGCTTTCGAATTTGGTCTACTTCCTCCTTGGTCCCCTTGACCATGATTCGCCTGGAAGCGGCGTCGCCATAGAAAATTGGCCCTTTGGCTGTCGCCACATCCTTACTTTGTTTTCCAAAAAACTTTTCCAGAGTTAGAATGGCTGCTTGAACATCCAATTTTGATAATTGAATCACGTCGAAGTCACTGTTTTGGCCAGCAAGTTCGGCGATGATCTTTCCTATTTTTTCATGATCTTCTTTTGTCGCCAAGGCGAGTATTTTATTCGTTTTCGGATCAAGTGAAAGCTTCATGTTGGTTTGTCCGGAGAACGTCGATTGGAGCACATCCATCGTTGAAGACGGATCCGATCCAAGCAGTGAATGGGTTTTGAAAAAGGGCGGCTCCGCTACCGCGACTGGGCCAGCATCGCCGCTCGGCTTTACATCGATCAGAGCTGTGATATCTCGCAGTTTTTGAAGCTTGTCATTGGATGTTCCCGTGGCGTAGATCGTATTGCCGAATGTGTCTGTTGAAATACTTATGTCATCCGACGTGTTCACGCCATCTTTGAGCCCCAACAGAGGCCTGGCAACTCCAAGCACCTCGTCTGCACTGACGTGCTTCAACGCTATGCTCAATATTTTTGCAGAACGAGCACCATCCGGTTTGATTAAGTCTCGAATGATACGCAATTTGCCCCCTGTTTCACAAACAAGCACTTGACCGGCCGTAGACAGGGGAACGACAGATCCCTGAGGTCCAATCAGTAACTTGACCTCCTTTTCAATTTCATCCACAGTAGATCGCTCTAGCGTAAATACGCATTTGACGATCTCGAAATTGCCACGATTGTCTAACTCTTCCGTTGGAACCAATTCCGCATACTCGCGAATGAGTGCTTTCATGACTTCGGCGGTTTCACCGCTCCCGCCCAAATCCAGTGTCATCAGACTCCTTTCATTTTTGACCAGCGTATAGCCTTTGCGGAGCAGCTGACGATTCATGATGTCCATCGATTCGGAAATCGAATATCGGCGGTACGGGTCGCGATAGGTAAATGATCCCGGTGGAAATACGCTTTCCTCTAAACTCAATTCCGCTTTTTCCGCAAGCCATTTCAGGACTTCGTTCCATGGGGTAGCAGTAAAATTGACGATAAGTCCATCCGCTGGTCCAGTCATTTTCGGCGGCGCTTTAGCGGCGACATCCGACGGCGATGGTACATCTGGAGCTGAAACGCTGGCTGGCACCGCCGTTTCGTTTTTCTCGTCCTCTTGTGTTGACTTGCCCACCAAGGTCTGCCATGCGGTTCGCTGTGGCGCTTCGAGTACAGCCATAATTCGCGTATTCAGTTCGGCGGCCGCTTTGGTCGGCGATCCCAATTCGCGGTTTAGTATCGATTTCCCCTCAAGGATATTGTTGATTTTTGCGATTTGGTCCTCGCGGACCCCCATGAGTTTCGCAACCTGCGGCTCCACAAGTGCTGCTGGGCCTAGTTTTTGCAGCCGCCACATTTCCGCTTTCGACTGCTGTGCCTCAGTCAGAAGCGCAAAACCTTGCTTTTCGATTGAACGGATGTTTTCTGTCCTCTTTGCCATCTTTTCAGCCGACGGCAACCGACGAATCTCGCTAGAAAACGTCAAGGCCTGGCTTTCATGTTGTTTTACAAGAGCATTCAACCGATCCAATTGGTCCTGCGTCAATCCGAGTTCAGCTGCATTTCCAGGCTCAGTTATAGAAGCCAAAATGCCTACGATACTTGGATCAGATGCGCCCAAATAGGCCTCACCAGAGGCAAAGAATGCGGAAAAGGCAAGTAAACTGTTGCGGAATAGGGAATTGATTTGCATGGAAATGCTGGGGTTGGATCGCGAAAGTGCGAATTGTGGTCAAATTACCATGAATTGACTGTAGTTAACAGACAACCAATCGCTAGACACGAACGACCACGTTGAGACATTTAGTTCGGCTTAACGAGTGATTTTTTGGTCCTGCGTCCGATTGTAAGGGCGGTGTCGCCGATCTAGCACTTTTTCTAACCCAAAATAGCGAAAAAGGTTTCGCTGACCCGATTTGGTTACTGGCAGCAGGGCGGTTTAGAGGTAGGAAAATGGAGGTAAGAAAATAGAAACGACACTTCTCGGCCCTTGCCACTATTGAATTAAGGAGCAATCCCAGCCAATCCTTCGTTTCCGCATGAACAAAGTCAGTCGAGTCTGGTTTGGGAAAAACAATCCTGCTACTCTACTTGGATTAATACAACAAATCTCACACGTCAATTATATGCCTTCCACTTTTACCAATCGATGTCCAACGTCGATTCAGTACGTATTGTTGATTGCGTTTCTTTTCCATTTTTTGGGGGTGCTTTCGGAGCCGCTACGCTTCTTTTCTCGCAGCGAAGTCCAAACGGGACCTGAATTCGCATTTCTCAGCGGACTGATGAAGCCGTATTCGCAGTTCCTCTACATGAACCATGGATACTTCTTTTTTGCTCCCAATCCGGGCCCAGGCCACTTAATTCAATGTACGCCGTCGACGTCATCCTCCGCCGATTCGTCCTTTGATTCATCAAGCAATAATTTCTATCTACCTGACCGCAAGGCTCATTGGCCTCGATTGCTGTACCATCGCTACTTCATGCTCTCGGAATTCTATACCAGTCGCTATGCTCCTCAGCAAGTCACCGAAGAATTGAAAAAAGACCTGGAATTTATGCCGCAATGGGCCTTCGAAAAAGAACTTTACGATCAAATTCGAACTTCGATTGTGATTAGCCTCAAGCACTCGCGGGGCCACGAAAGCATCGAATTGAGACGTATAAAACGCTGGCAACCCGATTCCCAACAAGTTCTGAAGGAAGGCTGGAGCCTTAACGATCCACGCCTGACGGAAACCCTTCCCGAGACGATGATTGAAACGGCCTTGCCCGCGCCTGCAAAGGAGTCTTCCGCAATCGACTTACTACCCAGCAAAGCCAATGCTGGAGTCTCGCGATGAAACCTTTGGCACCTTTGCATGCTGGATCGGGAGGAGATGACTCCGAGGCGACTTTTTTCCATTCACTGCTTGAATTCTTTTTTAAGCCAAGTGCTGCCCATTCTCTTGCATTGATTCGAATCGCAACCGGCTTGATGATCGCTTACATTCATTTGATTTGGATGTCGAATCTGGAATCGTTCATGGGGCCGTTCTCCATGATCAACAACAGTACCTGGCGGACATTGCATCAGGGGACAGTTCCTGACTATAAGTGGACGTACCTTGCTCAGACCGACTCGATGTCCATTCTCTGGTCCCATGAAATACTTGCATGCCTCTCGGGACTAATGTTAGGCATTGGGTTTCTTACCCGTGCGTTTTCTGTGTTGGCATGGTTTACGACCCTCATGACGGCTCATCGCATGACGGGAATGCTGTTCGGCTTAGATCAAATTACGCTCATGCTAGCCATGTATCTTTGTCTTGCACGAAACGGAAGCGTTTGGAGCGTCGATAGTTGGCTATACCAAAGATTTCGAGACGTTTATTCTAAGCGTGCTTGGCTTCGCGCTGTGACTGGTACGCCGCATGGTACATGCGCTTCGACAACAACGGAGTGTTGGTCGAACACATTTGCGACCCGCCTAATTCAATTGCATTTGTGCGTTATCTATTTTTTTGGTGGTCTCGGAAAATTACGCGGCGAGATGTGGTGGGACGGGAGCGCAATGTGGTATTCGGTCGCTTCGTATGAATACCAATCGATGGATATGACTTGGATCGGCAATTTCCCCATAATGTGCTCAATCCTCACGCATTTGACGGTTTTTTGGGAGGTCAGTTACGGCGCAATCATTTGGCCGCGATGGACAAGAACTTGGACTCTCTTGATCGCGCTGGTGGTTCACGGCGGCATCGCTTTGTTTCTAGGGATGGTCACATTCGGTACTATGATGATCGTTGCCAACGTGGCATTTGTTTCTCCGGTTCTTGTTCAACATCTGGTTGGGCACTTAGGGTTGGCAGTCGATAAACGTAGTGGAACTTGTTAAAGATCCGTTCGCAAAAAGGATCTTTGACAAGATCCACTACCTTAAAACTAGATTTTGACAATACATAGGCTAATCGTCGATAGACCGTCGGCCTCAATTCGTCTTAGCCGACATGACGCAATACAAATGTGTGTACGATCGGAGAAACAATTGGCCGTTGCTTACTGCCGGCGTAGCATTGAAAACGCTGTCATCGGACGCAAATCGATTTTGCTTCAAGATTTCCATTTTGGGCGTGCCATTCAAAACAAACAAACCACTATTGCGGGTCTGCATATACAACTTGCCATTGATCGCAACAGGGGAAGCGTAGACGGGCTTACCGCGAGACTCTATGCCAGCAACGCGTTGCTTATCAACCGTTTCACCGGTCTTGGCCGATACGCAAAAATACATACCCTTGTCATCGAGCCAATAAAGGTGCCCCTCATGTAAAACGGGGGTTGCTACATAAGATGAGTTCTGGCTGGTCCAAAGCGTATTTGACTTAGTAACGTCTCCTTTGCCGCCCAATTGAATCGCCAGGCTTCCCGACGCACGGTAACCGCCAAAAACGTAGATCTTATCACCGTCCGGAATCACACTTGGTGAAAGATTGCCAGTAAGTTTTGTTTCAACGTACCAGACCAGTTTGCCCGTTTCTGGATTGAGCCCCCACACTTCACTTGGGACTGCGATCACTAGGTCATCTCGCTGGTCATTAACGCGGGAGATGATTGGAGTTCCATAGGCCAGCTCCAAAATAGCTCCGGGCGCTTTCCAAATAACTTCTCCGGTATTCTTGTTGATGCCGAAAATCGTTTGGCTTTCTTCGGAGGCGTTGACAATAAGAATGTCTTTGTAAAGGGTCAAACTCGCTGCCGTTCCCCAACCACGATTACCCGATTCGGTACCGACGGACACTTTCCATAACTCGTTGCCTGTCATATCAAATGCAAATACACCGGACTTGCCCAAAAAGGCATACACATTCTTGCCATCAGTAGCTGGCGAATTGGTTGCATAGCCATGCTCCGGAAGTCCCATCCCTTGATAGGGGTCTTCAGGCAACAAGGCATCAACGCTGCGCGACCAAACCATCGTTCCGTCATTGCGATCGATGCAATGCAATTGACGTTTTAGCTGACTCATCTGTCCCTTCGACGAAACCTCTTCGCCGTAACCGGAGTACGAAGTTAAAAAAACATGCTTGTCCGTCAACACTGGACTCGACGAGCCTGGTCCAGTTAGCTTGGTCTTCCACCGAAGATTTTGTGTATCGCTCCATGCGGTAGGAATAGAGATGTCGGTGCTGGTCCCCGAGCCGTTCGGTCCGCGAAAACGCGACCATTCACTCGATGGTTCAACTGCATTGGTAACTGCTGGTTCGACATTCGTCGCTGAAGCGATGAGTTTTCCTCCGATATTGGCTGATGGGTCCCCTTTCAGAATTTCATCTGCCAAAGTCGAAGTCGCATCTGCGACTTGGATTTCTGGCCGTTGCGAATGAGTTACCGCTCGGCCCATTCCATGTCTTGGCGCCTTTCGAAACGCAAAGAATGCGATTCCAAGAACTCCAAGTATCAGCATGGAGACGACCATTTTTCCAAATGTGATTTTCATTATTTAGTATTTAGCTTTCATTTTCGCTTAGTTGTCCGGGAAACGACGCCTTTCGAGGAGATATTCGCATGCCAACCTTAATTGAGCATGAAGCTAGCGGTCTGGGACAGCTAAAGATTAGGGTAGTGGACGAGGCAACGAGTCCCGTATGCGACGCAAATCCCAGGGACTCGTCGCC